>CANGZK010000084.1 GCA_947458565.1 Acidimicrobiaceae bacterium | reverse complement strand
ATTTTGAGTCCGTCGCGTCTGCCATTCCGCCACTCGGGCCCGAGTGAAGTGCTTGATTACTTGGCTTACTGCGAGGGAACATCGTACCCACCCGCGACAAGTTCTACGCTGTAGTTAATACAAGGCTGTAGACACAGGGTCGAAGGCGGGGTCAGATACAGGCCCAGTCCACAAAACAGCCAACAACACTGCAGATAAACGGGGTTTAGTACTTCATGCTCGCATTCACATTTCCAGGTCAAGGTTCACAGCGCTCCGGCATGGGTGCTGCATGGGTCGACCACGAGAGTTGGGAATTAGTTGGTGAAGCATCCGAAATAGTCGGACGAGATGTTTCTGCCCTTTTGCTCAAAGCTGACGCTGAAGAACTCAAAGACACTCGAAATGCACAGTTGACAACATTCATCATGTCGCTCATGGTGCTCGATGCGGTTGAGCGTCTGGGTATCGAACCGAGCTTTTGCGCCGGTCACAGTCTTGGAGAATACACAGCACTTGTCGCAACTGGTGCACTTCGTTTCGATGATGGGTTAAGACTGGTAGCTGAACGTTCGTCAGCAATGCATGAAGCAGGTATCGCTCAACCAGGAACTATGGCTGCTGTTCTCGGGCTTGATGATGAACAAGTTGAGGTTGCTTGTCGTTTGGCAGATTCGGATGTTTGGGTTGCTAATTTCAATGCGCCGGGGCAAGTTGTAATTGCCGGATCAATCGAAGGTGTCGCCAAGGCATCCGAACAAGCAAAATCACTCGGGGCAAAACGAGTGATGTCGCTTCCAGTATCAGGCGCCTTTCACACTCCTTATATGTCGAGTGCACGAGATCGATTGCGTGAAGCGATTGCATCTGCGCGACCTCGTGATACCGAAGTGCCGGTCATCTCTAATGTTGATGCACTCGCCCACGACCACGGCTCTGAATGGGCGTCGTTGTTGTCGGCTCAGTTGTCTTCACCGGTGCGCTGGAAGCATTGTCTTCTTGCCTTAGGAGAACTGGGTGTGCGTGGGTTCATAGAGTTAGGACCAGGTGGCGTACTCACTGGTATGGCAAAGCGCACCATTGATGGCGCAAAAACAATCAGCGTTGCAACTCCAGATGATCTCGATGCACTCATTGAGTGGATGGACCTCTTTTATGAGGCCGCCGCTCCCATCGCCTCGGCACCACACGAGGGCGAACACCTTTTCGCGATTGAACGCCTTGTCGTGAGCCCTGCCGCAGGTGTATTTACCAAGAAAGCATCTATTGAGAACAACACTCGAATCGAAGTTGGTCTTGTACTCGGCCATGTTGGCGAGACTGAGGTGCGATCACCGTTTGCGGGTATTTTGCAAAACTTTATTGCGGTTGATGGCGAACGATTGACTGCTCACCAGCCAATCGCATGGCTGAGATCGCATTAGGGTTGCCCGCAATGCCACAAATTCCATCGAGCGCGCGCGGTGCAGTCATCACAGGTTGGGGTCGTGCACTTCCCGACAACATCGTTACGAATGATGACCTATCAAAGACCCTTGACACCAATGATGCGTGGATTCGCGAGCGCACTGGCATTCATCAGCGCCATATCGGTGGCACCACTGCAGGTCTCTCAGTGCAAAGCGCCCGTTTGGCAATGCAAATGGCGAAAGTTGATCCGCTCGAGATTGATGCACTCGTTTTAGCAACCACCACTCCTGACCGTGCAGTCCCTGGGACTTCCGCGCGGGTACAGCACGAACTAGGTCTGAAGTGCGGTGCTTTCGACATCAATGCTGCGTGTTCGGGCTTCGTCTATGCGCTTGTCAATGCTCACGGGTTGATTGCTATGGGGGCTAAGAAGGTTTTGGTAATCGGTACAGACACACTTTCTCGGGTAACCGATTGGACAGACCGAGGCACTGCAATTTTATTTGCAGACGGATCAGGCGCTTGCGTGCTCGAAGCCGTTGAAGGACCAGGACAACTTCTCGCATGGGATTTAGATGCCGATGGATCCGCAGAAGAACTTCTTTACGCCGAAATTGGCGGATTTATACAGATGGACGGCAAGGAAGTATTCCGCAGAGCTGTACGCATCATGGTTGACTCTGCACAGAAATCAATGGCCATTGCAGGTGTAACAGCCGACCAACTCGCACTCGTTGTTCCGCATCAAGCAAATACGCGCATCATCTCTGCAGCGTGCGATCGACTTGGTGTATCCATGGATAAAACGTCAATTGTTTTGCATGAAACAGGCAATACATCGTCAGCATCAATTCCATTGGCTCTTTTTGATGCAGCCGACAAAGGACGTCTCAACAACGGAGATTTAGTTTTACTCGTAGGATTTGGCGCAGGAATGACTGCAGCGAGTGCAATTTTGCGCTGGCACGGTCAACGGTAGAAAGTAGTTCAACATGACTGATACAACTTCACGAGTAGTTCTTATCACCGGCGGATCCAAAGGTATTGGCCTCGCGTGCGCTCGCCACTTCGCCGCACTTGGCGACCACGTTGCCGTTACATACAACTCGTCTCCACCTGCATCTGAATTTTTTGCTGTGAAGTGCGACGTCACGGACACCGATCAGGTAAATGCAGCGTTTGATGCTGTTGAGGCTCACTTCGGTCCTGTGCAAGTGCTTGTATCTAATGCAGGAATCACCAAAGACACATTGATCCTTCGTATGAGTGAAGACGACTTTGCAACTGTGCTGGATGCCAACCTCACGGCGGCGTTTCGTGTGTGCAAGCGAGCGACACAAGGCATGCTTCGCGCTCGGTCTGGACGTATCATTTTGATTTCAAGCGTCGTCGGCATGTTGGGATCAGCAGGCCAAGCAAACTACGCAGCGTCGAAAGCAGGTTTAGTTGGCTTGGGTCGCTCCCTCGCTCGCGAACTTGGGTCTCGCAGCATTACCGTTAACGTCGTTGCACCTGGTCCTGTTGACACCGAGATGACAGCGGCACTCAATGAAAAGCAGATGCAACAAATCACTGACGCGGTGCCACTAGGAAGAACCGCAACGGTAGATGAAATCGCAGGAGTCGTGACCTTCCTCGCAAGCCCAGCCGCCGCATACATCACAGGGGCAATAATTCCCGTCGATGGCGGACTTGGCATGGGTCACTAGTCACGAAGTCTTCACCCAAAGTCGTTTCGTAGTAACCTGTATTTGCAAGTTCGAAAACACACAGCCAGGAGCAACAACATGGATCAGCAACTATTTGACCGTTTCACAAAATGCGCCGTAGAAGTTCTTTCCGTCGACGCCTCAAAAATTGTTCCCACCGCGCACTTCTCCGATGATCTTGATGCAGACTCACTCGACCTTGTCGAATTGGTAATGGCACTTGAAGAAGAATTTGGTATTGAAGTACCAGAATCCGATCTCGAGGGTGTCGACACAATCGGCAAAGCCTTCGATCTCGTCACTTCCAAAGTCAAGTAAGCGCTTCGAGCGCAACTAGTCATGCAAGGTGCCGGCCATCGCGTAGCCATTACGGGTTATGGAGTTGTTGCTCCGTGCGGTGTTGGCAAGGAACTTTTTTGGCAAGGTCTACTTGGACCAGGTTTTTCCGGTAACAACTCTGTCGAGTTTAAGGATTGGGATCCATCGCCCTACTTTGAGAGCCCCAAAGAATCTCGCAGGGCAGACCGTTGTGAGCAGTTTGCTCTGGCAGCTGCTGGTGAGGCAATGGCTCAATCTGGTGATCTGCCCTATAACCGCGAACGTATCGGAACAATCTTGGGCACGGGCATAGGCGGTTTACGCACACTTGAAGGCCAAGTTGAGGTTCGCATGGAGAAAGGTGAGAGACGCGTCTCCCCATTTCTCGTACCAATGATGATGTCTAACGCTTCCGGAGCTGCGATATCAATGCGTTATGGACTTCAGGGCCCAACAGAAACAATTTGCACCGCCTGCGCAGCTTCCACGCATGCCATCGGCAATGCCGCGCGCCTTATTGCATGGGGTCGATGTGATGCAGTGGTCACTGGAGGCACAGAATCAGCAGCCACAGTCACGGCGCTTGCCGGGTTCACCAATATGACCGCACTGTCTTCGACATTTGTGTCGAAGCCATTTGACGAAACTCGTGACGGCTTCATCCAGGGCGAAGGTGCCGCAATTTTTATTCTCGAACGACTCGACCTCGCAGTTGAGCGTGGTGCAACAATTCTTGGCGAGATTGTTGGCGCTGCGAGCAATGCGGATGCATATCACATCACTGCGCCGTCACCGGGTGGCATTGGCGCAACACGCTGTATGCAATTAGCACTTGAAGATGCAGGACTAGACCCGAGCGACATCAAGCAAATCAATGCACACGGTACGAGTACTCCGCTTAACGATAAAGCCGAGTCTCAAGCAATCGCTGCCGTGTTTGGCGCCGATGGCCCCCCGGTTGTTTCCATCAAAGGCGTCACTGGTCATCCGCTTGGTGCTGCTGGCGCACTCGAGTTGGCCGCTGTGATGTTGTCGTTTGAAAAGAAACTGATTCCTCCTACACGCGGCACAACGGTCGTTGATCCTGAGATGTCAATCGATGTTGTTCTTGGCGAGCCACGACCATGGCAGCCTGGGCCAACAATCTCGAACAACTTCGGATTCGGCGGACACAACGGTTCAGTTATTGTCTCGCCTTACGTTGACTAAGCGCCGCATTACTCGTTGACTAAGCGTCAACTACCACAAACAGCAATTCACATTCACACGCGATCTCACCATTGACGCGAGCGACACCTGCGCCTTTACCGGCCCGTGCCGACATTCGAACAATTGTCGCCGACAACTCCAACGTGTCGCCAGGAACAACTTGTCGTCGAAAACGCGCACCATCCAAACCGCCAAAAAGTGGAAGCTTGCCTGCGAATTTTGGATCGCTCACAATTGCCAGAGCACCAGTTTGAGCAATCGCCTCACACATCAAAACTCCTGGCAGCGTTGGTCGACCAGGAAAATGACCCTCAAAGAATGCTTCGTTTCCAGTGAGCGTCCATATTGCTGAAGCAGAAATTCCAGGTGTCAATTCAGTGATTGCATCAACGAATAGGAACGGTGAGCGATGAGGCAGCAATGAACTTGGTTCTGGAAATGTTGTCATCTGCAATACCCTTACTTCTTGAGTGACTCAAGCAAACGAAGCGGAGTGTCCTTCGGAGAGATCTTGTACCAAGCATGAACTATCTCACCTTTTCCATTGATTAAAAAGGCTGACCGCTCAATACCCATGTATTCACGACCGTACATGGATTTCTTCTTCCAAACCTTGTATTTCTTCGCAACATCATTGGTGTCGTCAGAAAGCAGTGTGAATCCAAGAGAAAATTTCTGATCAAACTTCAGCAACT
>CANGZK010000083.1 GCA_947458565.1 Acidimicrobiaceae bacterium | reverse complement strand
GCACTCTGGATATACCTGCATCACAGAAGGCAGCCAGATTTGTTTCATTCTGCGACGCATTCAATATTCCTCTGCTCACCCTTGTTGACACACCCGGGTTTTATCCGGGTAAAGATTTGGAGTGGCGTGGCATGATTCGACACGGCGGTCAACTCGTGTTTGCGTACGCTCGCGCAACTGTGCCTCGCGTGTGTGTCATCCTTCGTAAAAGTTACGGTGGCGCCTACATCGTCATGGACTCAAAAGGCATGGGCAACGATTTGTGTATGGCCTGGCCTAGTGCCGAGCTTGCTGTCATGGGTGCAGGTCAGGCTGCTGCGATCCTGCAACGGCGCGCGACTCCCGAAGAGCGAGCCGCATTTGAAGCTGACTACACAGAACGGCTTCTCAATCCATACGTGGCTGCCGAGCGTGGCTATATCGACGCCGTGATTAACCCAGCAGAAACACGACGTGAAATCTCGGCTGCATTCGCGATGTTGCGCGACAAGCGAGAGCGACTCCCCGCTCGCAAGCACGACAACTCGCCCCTGTAGCGAAGCAAGCGCTAAACTCGTGCGTGGGGACAGGAAGCTCCTCACCAAAATTGAAGGGAATCAAGATGGCTGAAACAATCACCATCATCGATGACCGAACAGGCAAGAAAGTTACTGTTCCAGTCAAAGATGGCGTCTTTGCCTCGTCGGCGCTACGTGAACTCGATCCAAATCTTCGAATGTACGACCCAGCATTTCTGTCGACAGCCGCGTGTACATCATCAATCACCTACCTTGATGGTGAAGCCGGTGTTCTGCGTTACCGCGGATACCCGATTGAGCAACTCGCCGAAAAATCCACCTTTCTCGAAGTTGCTTACCTCCTGCTCAAAGGTGAGCTTCCAACAAGCCAAGAGTTAGAGGCTTGGAATTACGACATCACTCATCACACGATGATTCACGAAAACATGCGCAAGCGCTTTGTTGATGGCTTCCACTATGACGCTCACCCAATGGGCATGTTTATTTCGGCCATTGCAGCGCTTGGCACGTTCTATGACGATTCAAAAAACATTTTTGATGAAGAAGTACTCAACAAACAGATTCTCCGACTTATTGCCAAGGTACCAACCATTGCGGCGATGACTTACCGATTCTCATCTGGATTGCCGTTTGTGTTGCCAAACAACTCGATGTCGTATGCACAAAACTTTTTGAACATGATGTATCGCATCGGCGACGACTACACGGTGCATCCTGCGCTTGCTCGCGCAATGGATGTGTTGTTCATTCTGCACGCAGATCACGAACAGAACTGCGGCACGACCACGATGCGAGTAGTTGCCTCGTCACAAGCCGACCCATACTCGGCTACAGCAGCAGCGGCGGCAGCACTGTCGGGCCCACTTCATGGTGGAGCCAACGAAGCAGTCATCCGCATGCTCACCGAAATTGGTGATGTCAAAAACGTTTCTGCCTTCGTCGAGCAAGTAAAGAATGGCGATGACCGACTGATGGGTTTTGGACACCGTGTCTACAAAAACTTTGATCCACGCGCCACAATCCTCAAGAAAGCCGCTTATGACGTTTTTGAAGTCACTGGCAAAAACCCATTACTCGACGTTGCGCTCAAACTTGAAGAAGTTGCTCTCAACGACGAATACTTCATCTCGCGAAAGTTGTACCCAAATGTCGACTTCTACTCTGGCTTGATCTACCAAGCACTCGGCTTCCCTCCCGAGATGTTTACAGTTCTGTTTGCTATACCTCGCACAGTCGGCTGGCTTGCCCACATGTCAGAGCTGCTCAAAGACAAGGAACAAAAGATCAGCCGTCCGCGCCAGTCGTATACCGGTGTTGGCGAGCGCAATTATGTGGAGATGAAAAAGCGCTAGATCGCGCTGACATCGATCACGATTTTGCCAATATTGGCATTTGATTCCATGTAAGTGTGCCCTTGCGCGATATCTGCAAACGCGTACCTTCTGTCGATCACTGGTCGAATGGCTCCAGTTTCAAACAATGGCAGAATCTCAAGCGCAAAACGCTGACTAATCGCAATCTTCTCTTCAATCGGTCGCGCGCGCAACACGGTGCCCGACAATTTGGCTCGTTTTCCCATCATCGCACCCAAATTGAATGGAATATTGCCACCAGCCATCACTCCAACTTGCACAATGTGACCCTTGAGCGCGAGACACGACACATTGCGATCTAGATAGTCACCCCCGATCACATCGAGCACGGCGTCTACGCCTCGACCATTCGTCGCGCTCTTCACGGCATCCACAAAGTCGGCGTTCTTATAGTCAACAACTACGTCTGTGCCAAGCGCTTTGCATGCGTCAACCTTGTTTGTTGAACATGTTGCAATCACTCTTGCGCCAATTGCTTTACAAATTTGTATCGCGGCGGTGCCCACACCAGATGCTGCTGCATGCACAAGGGCCCACCGGCCGTTAGTCAACCCGCCCTGCACTACAAGCGCATCCCAAGCCGTAATAAACACTTCAGGAATCGCAGCTGCATCCGCGAGTGAAACATTTAAAGGAATGCGCATCGCCTGTCGTTCATGAATTACCAACTGTTCGGCATATGCCCCGCCGCTCACAATTCCCATTACTTCGTCGCCAAGTTTCCATGCACGTGCTTTCGCGCCAAGACCAATGACTGTTCCGGAAAACTCCATTCCAGGAACATCGTGAGTGTCAGGAAATGGGTTGGGATAAAAGCCCATGCGCTGCAACAAGTCGGCGCGATTCAGACTGGTGGCACGAACCCGCACAAGTACTTCTTCGGGGCCAGGCGTAGGTGCTGCAATGTCTTCGAACGTCAATACCTCGACACCGCCGTGACTACGCAATACGACTGCGCGCATAATTCGATCTACGCCATGATCTTTTGCAAGCGACGGTCGAGAGTTTCCAAAAACTCTTCCGTTGTTTGCCAAGGTGCAGCTTCACCACCGACGAGCAATGACAGGTCCTTCGTCATCTCGCCCGCTTCAACGGCTTCGACACATACTTTTTCACCCTTGCGAGCAAAGTCGATTACGGCCGGTGTGTCATCCAACTTGCCACGATGCTCAAGGCCGCGTGTCCACGCAAAGATCGAAGCGATCGGGTTGGTTGAAGTTTTTTTGCCAGCCTGGTGGTCACGGTAGTGACGGGTCACTGTGCCGTGTGCGGCCTCTGACTCCATCACGCGACCGTCTGGAGTTGTGAGCACTGATGTCATCAAACCAAGCGAGCCGAAACCTTGCGCGACGATGTCTGACTGCACGTCACCGTCATAATTCTTGCAAGCCCACACGTACCCACCTTCCCATCGCAACATGCACGCCACCATGTCGTCAATGAGCCTGTGCTCGTAAGTGAGCCCAGCTTTGTCAAACTGCGCTTTGAACTCTTGGTTGAATACTTCTTCAAACAGATCTTTGAATCGACCGTCATATGCCTTCAAGATCGTGTTCTTTGTGCTCAAGAACAACGGGTAATTACGTTGCAACGAATAGTTCATTGTTGCTCGCGCAAAATTTCGAATTGATTCGTCGAAGTTGTACATACCCATCACGACGCCAGAACCCGTGAAGTCAGCAACTTTCATTTCAATTGGCTTGCTTCCGTCTTTTGGAACATATGTCATAGTCACGGTGCCTTCACCGGGAATACGGAAATCGGTGGCCTTGTACTGATCACCATGCGCATGACGCCCAATCACGATCGGCTTTGTCCAACCCGGCACCAATTTGGGAATGTTGTTACAAATGATCGGCTCACGGAACACCACGCCATCAAGAATGTTCCGAATGGTTCCGTTTGGAGACTTCCACATTTGCTTCAAATTGAACTCTTTGACACGGGCTTCATCTGGCGTGATGGTTGCACACTTAATACCAACACCGTGCTTCAGAATGGCTTTTGCCGAATCAATTGTGACCTGATCGCCTGTTGCGTCACGATGCTCAATACCGAGGTCGTAATACTCAAGGTTGATGTCGAGGTACGGAAGGATCAATCGATCTTTAATGAACTTCCACATGATGCGAGTCATCTCGTCACCATCGAGTTCAACTACGGGATTGAGGACCTTGATTTTTCCAGCCATGAGGGGGTTCCAGCCTGTTCATCCGGCTACACCGGAACTTGTTTCTGTTACGACTAAACAATACCCCACTACCATCGTGAGCATGGATTTTGCGTGGGCCCCCGAGCATGTTGCATTGCGCACGCGCGCGCGCTGTGTTGCCAACGATGCCGTTGCACGTTACGGCAGATTTAACGACACATGGATGAATGGTTACTCCAAAGATTTTTCTACAGAACTCGGTGCACTTGGCTGGATAGGAATGACCTGGCCAAGCGAGTTTGGTGGAGGGGGCCGACCTGCAATTGAGCGTTTGATCATTGCTGAAGAGATGATTGCTGCAGGGGCTCCCATAGCCGCATCGTGGTTTGCAGACCGTCAAATGGGTCCCGCGCTTATTGCCTATGGCTCGAAACAGCAACAAGACGAGTTTTTGCCGGACATGCTCGCGGGCAAAACCACATGGTGTATTGGCATGAGTGAACCAAACGCTGGCAGCGACTTGGCGTCGCTCAAGACATTTGCCCAGGATGACGGCGACGAATGGGTCATCAATGGTCAAAAGATCTGGACAAGCTTTGGCGAGGTAGCGGACTACTGCTACCTCATTTGTCGCACCAGCATTGACGGACCACCTCATGCAGGCATCAGCGAAATCATCGTGCCAATGAATACGCCTGGAATTGATGTGCGACCGATTAAAGACATGACAACAAACAGTCATTTCTGTGAAGTGTTTTATACCGATGTACGAGTTCCAAAATCAAACTTGGTTGGTGTACAAGGTGGTGCATTTTCACAAACCATGCGGCAACTCGAGCACGAGCGTGGAGGCATTGACCGACTTGTCTCCAACAAGGCCCTGTACGACATGGCACGCAAACGAGCGGATACAACCAACAAAGTTGTGCGTCAGGAAATTGCCAATATAGAAATCGGATACCGGATTGGTCGCATTCTTGTTATTCGCGAAACACTTCGACAAGCACCAGCAGGTTTCTCAGCCGCCACAAAATGTTTTTGCACAGAACTCGAAACCCGCATTGCCAACTTTGTGTTCAGCACCCTTGGCATGGACGCAACGCTCTGGGATGACGTCACTCAGGGTCTCGCCTACGCCTCTGGGTACACGATCATGGGTGGCACATCCAATGTGATGCGCAATATTTTGGGAGAACGAGTGCTGGGCCTACCAAAGGAACCGCCCGCAACGAATTTGAAATCAACACACAACTAGAGTTTGCACATGCACCCGATCGAACTTTCTACCAAAGTCATTGATTCTGG
>CANGZK010000082.1 GCA_947458565.1 Acidimicrobiaceae bacterium | reverse complement strand
GGAACTGTCCAAGCGATGTGACACCATTTGGGGATCCAAGAGGGTTTTTGCCGAGATTGAGTGCGACGCCTTTCGGGCGACCGGTCGTTCCACTTGAATACAACATGTCCGATCCGTCAAATCGATCCTCTAATGGAAGCGGCAACTGCTGTCCAACGATTTCCTCGTAACTGTCGTAGTCGTCGATAACTCCGTCCAACATGAGGCGAAGTTCAACGTTTGGAATCAAATCCGAAATCTCCGCAGCTTGTTCGGCTTTGTGCTTGCTCGTGATGAATGCCTTCGCATCGCAGTCGTTGATGATGTATGTCAACTCGTCGGATGTGAGGCGGCTCGAGCACGCTGTGTAGATGAGTCCCGCATAGTGGCAACCCCAAATAACTTCAAAGTAACGCGGGTGATTCTCGAGACAGATTGCAATGTGATCACCTGGACGAAGACCATGTTGAAATAGCAATTGGCTGAGGCGATTAGCAGCTTCGTCGAGTTCCTTGTAGGTAATTACCTGGGAAGTCGAAGCCATGATGATGGCTGGTTTGTCTGGAGCAATGCTTGCGATTTGTCCTGGAAACATAGCCAAAAGTTAGTCCAAACTTTGCAGTGCCGAGTAATTTGACATGGGTAATCAGTAAGGCCAATACAGCGTAAAGTTGCTTGGGTTACTAGATTTGTTTTGAACTAGAAGGAGAGAAGATGTCGACAGACCAAGTGCAGACGACGTTGGATGAACAGATAATTAATGACGCGATTACCGAATTGCTTGATGCTTTTCCGCCGTCCAAAACAAAGCCAGTGGTGTTTTTGGGAGAACAATTTGACCGTGGCCTCGCGTGGGTGCACTTTCCTGTTGGATCGGGTGGTCTTGGGTTGTCACCTAAGCACCAGAAAATTGTAAGCGAAAGATTGTCGGCTGCCGGTGGCCCAAATGCCTATGCCCGTAATCCGATCGGTTATGGAATGTGTGGACCTACGGTTGTCGAGTGGGGAACACCGGAACAGTGCAAGAAATATTTGCGACCACTGTTTACTGGTGAGGAAATTTGGTGTCAGTTGTTTTCCGAACCTGGTTCTGGATCAGACTTTGCCGGACTTTCAGCGAAGGCAATTAAAGACGGCGACGAATGGTTGGTCAACGGTCAAAAGGTTTGGACTACGTTGGCCCATCTTTCGAAATGGGGACTGCTCGTAGTGCGTACGGATCCAGATGCTGTGAAACATGCTGGAATGACGGCAGTAGTTGTTGACATGCAAGCGCCTGGTGTTGAAGTGCGGCCATTGCGACAGATGACTGGTGAAGCCGAATTCAATGAGGTGTACTTCACTGATGTGCGCGTTCCGGTTTCGGAAACACTTGGTGGCCCAGGCGATGGTTGGCGCGTAAGTTTGACCACGTTGATGAACGAGCGAGTTGCAATTGGGGGAGCGATTCCTCCGAGAGCATCAGGTCCGATCCGCGAAGCGATGAAGATTTGGGAAAAGATGCCAACAGAGCAGCGAGACGCTGCAACTCGCGACAAGTTAACTCAATTATGGATTAGGGCAGAAGTGCTTCGGCTCACCAACATTCGAGCCGGACAGAATCGAAAACTTGGTGTTCCAGGTCCGGAAGGTTCAATCGGCAAGATGGCCAGTGCTGATCTCAACAAGCAAACCTATGAGTTCTGTCTTGAATTGATGGGAGCACACGGCATGTTGTACGGAAGTTATGCAATGGTTCGGCCAGAAACGGCAATGAGCTTTGACTCCGTACCGAAAGCATTTTTACGTGCTCGCGCCAACAGTATTGAGGGCGGAACAAGCGAAGTGATGAAAAACATTCTCGGCGAACGAATGCTCGGACTTCCAGGTGATGTCCGCGTCGATCGCGAAATTGCATGGAGCAAAGTGCCACGCAACTAAGTCAAAGTGCCGAGAAACTAATTCGTTAACTTTTGCAAAACAGTGCTCGCGCTCACCGAGCGGTCGTCCAGATGTTGGCCGCTCAAGAAATTTCCACCGATCATGACCGTTGAGGCCTGTTCGATTGCGTGTTGCAATTGACGAATATTGCGTGGTGGTGGAAAGTACTCGTCTTCGGTTGTGAGTCTGACTTCCTCGACTCCTAATCGTGGAGCAAGTCGATTAACCACGGCCATTACCAATTCCTCAGGAGCAGAGGCTCCGGCTGTTACGCCGACGGTTCCTGAAATGTTGTTAGGAATTTCTTCCGCGGAGTTGATGCGCAGAACGGTTTTGCAATTCATAGACCGCGCGAGTTTCTCTAGCGCAAGTGTGTTTGATGAGTTGGAGGAACCGATGATTATTACAGCATCACAATCTTCCACTATCTGCATCAGCGCTGTTTGACGGTTGGTCGTCGCAAAACACAAATCACTCTTGCCAGGTTGCCATACTTGTGGGAATCGAACCTTGACAGCCTGGGCAACTTCTTGCCAATCTCGATGAGAAAGAGTTGTCTGGGCGAGTAATGCGAGTGGTTCATCTGTGTCGAGTAACGCCGCGACGTCCTCAATTTTCTCAACACGTGTCGTGGCATGCGGAGCAACAGCCATGGTGCCTACGGCCTCCTCGTGGCCCTCGTGTCCAATATAAATAATCTTGTAGCCCTTATTTGAGCGAACACGAAGCTCGTGGTGCACTTTTGTGACAAGTGGGCATACAGAATCAACGACGTAGCCACCTCGGGCAATCGCATTGGCGACCACCTCCGGTGCGGAGCCATGAGCCGACAACATAATCGGGCTTCCGGTAGGAATCGCATCGATGTCGTCGACAAAGATAACGCCTTGAGCGATGAAGCGATCAACAACTGACTTGTTGTGCACGATCTCGTGAAAGCAATACACAGGTGCGGGAAACGTGCGAACCATCCAAGAAAGAGCCTTGATGGCCATCTCGACACCAGCACAGAAGCCTCGAGGGGCAGCAAGCAACACTCGATCTACTTGAGATGCATTCGACACGGTCACGGTCTCACTTTAGTGCTCATCGTTCTCGCGTAAACCGCTTGTAGAATGCATGCGTGACTGAACGATTGCCTACCGTTGTAATCGTTGGACGACCCAATGTGGGAAAGAGCACTTTGTTCAATAGATTTTTGGGCGCTCAGGTTGCGATCGTCGAAGATCAACCTGGAATTACCCGTGATCGTTTCGAACGAGATGTCGAATGGATCGGCAAAAAATTCAGTGTTGTCGATACCGGTGGTTGGATGCCAGGTGGATCTGAGCTGGATACCAAGGTCAGTCGTCAAGTGGAAGAGGCAGCACGAGCAGCAGACCTCGTGTTGTTTGTAGTTGATACCTGGGTAGGGGTGACCCATGACGATGAGTTGATCGCGCAGTGGTTGCGCAAAGTCAACCGTCCAGTACTCGTCGTTTCCAACAAGATTGACTCTGAGCGGCGCGAATCCGATCGTTGGGATTTCCTGTCCCTCGGATTTGGTGAGCCAGTTGCCGTTTCTGCGTTGCACGGTCGCAAATCGGGTGACTTACTTGATGCGATTCTCGAACGAGTTGAGGCACTTGATTTAGAGCCTGAGCCAGATCTTGGTGATGCCATTCGTGCGCCAGGTATTCCTCGCGTGTCAATTGTCGGTCGTCCAAACGTCGGTAAGAGCACTCTTTTCAACAGGTTGGTGGGCGAGGATCGTTCGATCACGCACGACATGCCAGGTACGACAAGAGATGCAATCGACACCCAGGTTGATACTGAAGATGGGCCGATGGTTTTTGTTGACACTGCCGGAATGCGCCGTAAGAGCAAAGTTGACGAGTCGGCTGAGTACTACTCATTTGTTCGCGCACTTCGTGCCGTTGACGAATCAGATGTTGCGCTCTTGGTTATTGATGCTCACGACGGCATCACGAGCCAAGATCAAAGACTTGCCGAGCGCATAGATGCAGCCGGTTGTCCAGTGATTGTGATTCTCAATAAGTGGGAGACCCTCGACGCTGAGGGTCGAGAACACATTGACAACGAAATGACTCGCAAGCTGTATTTCATCGGAGATGCACCGGTGCTTAAAGTGTCAGCGCTCACGGGTAAGGGTGTTCACCGACTTTTGCCGATCTTGCAAGAGTGCATTGTTCACTATCACAAGCGTGTTCCGACCCGAGATGTCAACAAAGTGATGGCCGAAGCACAGCAAAAGCAGCCTGCTGGTAGTGGCGCGCGCGTTCTGTATGCACTTCAAGGAGCCACTGATCCACCAACCTTTACGTTGTTCGTAAATCGTGAATTACCAGCGCCATATCTTCGTTACCTCGAACGATGCATCCGTGAAAAGTTTGAATTCGGTTCAACACCTATCAAGATGCGTGTACGCAAACGCTCAGAGTGAAAAATGCCTTGGTGTGAAGATTGCGCAAAGTATTTGGCGCCTAGCGCTATGTTGCCAGATGGCTCTTGCCCTAAATGTCTGCGGCCCATTGCAGATGTGACTATGAACGGTCAGCTCACCGCAAAAACTCTGAATCTAAAAAGACTCGCTCAAAGTTCGACCGATGAGGATGTTTCAGTGCCGTGGCATTTCAAACTGCTCGTTGGTGCTTTGATCATGTATTTGTCGTGGAGAGTTATAGATCTCTTTCGCTAGGGTAATTAGTCGAGATGCGGGCTGTAGCGCAGCTTGGTTAGCGT
Source organism: Acidimicrobiaceae bacterium (assembly GCA_947458565.1). Taxonomy (GTDB): domain Bacteria; phylum Actinomycetota; class Acidimicrobiia; order Acidimicrobiales; family Ilumatobacteraceae; genus UBA3006. The sequence goes on along the minus strand of CANGZK010000082.1, from coordinate 721 downwards.
GCTTGTCTGGGGGACAAGAGGTCGCGGGTTCAAATCCCGCCAGCCCGACTTGGAATCAGGCTATTGAATTATGCGTTTGACGCGTAGCCAACCATCGAGAGCGATATCGCGGCTAATACAAGTCCGATGATCTGACTCTTGTGCAATTTTTCCTTGTCGAGTGTGACTGCAAGACCAACTGTGGAAACTGGGTACAGTGCGGTGATCACGCCAACTAGTGAGAGCAAACCACCGTGGATGGCGAGTAGATACAAGCCATTGGCAGTTGTGTCCAGTAAACCGGATAGCACTGCAAGAGGTAGTACGCGGCGAGCTACATGGATTCGTCCCGAGATGAGATAGGCAACGATCGCAACCGTTGGAACGCTGATCATTCTCTGACCAAGTAGTGGCCACAAACCAGCATCGTCTGACGTTTGCGCTAGGCAAACAAAAATCACACCAAACCCAAGACCAGAAATAAAGGCAAAAACAATCGCGCGCACAGGAGTGGGGAGGTCGTGGTGACCAAGTGCATCTCCAACGAGGGCGACCGCAGCTGCTGCCAATGCCATTCCCACATAGGCGATGTATGCAGGGCGTTCACCTTGTATGAGACCAACAACAACAGGACTGCACATACCGACGATCGCCGTGATTGGGGCTATTACGGTCATAGATCCAAGTGACATCGCTTGGTAGAAAGCGACAAGAGCAACTGCACCACCTGCACCTGCAAATC
>CANGZK010000081.1 GCA_947458565.1 Acidimicrobiaceae bacterium | reverse complement strand
GGCAATCGATGCCAACGACCCAATGATTGCTCCAAGCATGTTGTATGCCTACGCAGCGATTTTGGAAGGCGTTCCGTTTGCAAACGGCGCACCAAACCTTGCAGTCGATACACCTGTCTTGCGCAAACTTGCCACTGAGCGCAAAGTTGCCATTTCGGGCAAAGACTTCAAGACGGGTCAGACCCTGATGAAGACCGTGCTTGCACCAATGTTGAAGGCACGCATGCTCGGACTTGCAGGTTGGTACTCCACCAACATTCTTGGCAACCGTGACGGCGAAGTACTCGACGATCCAGACAACTTCAAGACCAAAGAAGAATCAAAGTTGGGTGTGCTCGAAGACATCTTGCAACCAAGTTTGTTTCCAGAGTTGTACGGCGATGTGTACCACTCGGTCAAGATCAACTACTACCCACCACGCGGCGACAACAAAGAAGGCTGGGACAACATCGACATCTTCGGATGGTTGGGTTACCCAATGCAGATCAAGGTCAACTTCTTGTGCCGCGACAGCATTCTTGCTGCGCCACTCGCGCTCGACTTGGTGTTGTTTACCGACCTCGCACAACGCGCAGGCATCGGTGGCATACAAGAGTGGTTGTCGTTCTATTACAAGAGCCCACAAGTTGCTCCTGGCCTCAAGCCAGAACACGACTTGTTTGTGCAATTAGCAAAGCTCAAGAACACGCTTCGCTGGATGATGGGCGAAGACCAGATCACGCACCTGGGCCGCGAGTATTACGACGAGGCCTAACAACCGTCACGCTGCAATTACAGCGTGTGTCGACATCATTTCGGTGGTGTTGTTTGTTGCTATTGGAAGGCGTAACCACGACGAGAGCACAGCCATTGACGGCATTGCCACTGTTGCCGCCCCGTTTCTGATTGCCCTTGCTGTTGCTTGGCTTTCATCTCGAGCATGGCGCACGCCTGGATCAATGCGCACAAGCTTGATCGTGTGGCTGGTAACAGTTTTTGGCGGACTCGAGTTGCGCCACTTTGTATTTGATCGCGGCACTGCCACACCATTTGTGATCGTGGCAACGCTCGTGCTCGGTGTGTTGATTGTTGGTGGCCGCTTTGCGGTGCGCCGACTTATTCGATGATGTTGGTGATTGCGCCGGTTTCGGCACCCTGCACCAATTTTGCGTACTTGCCCAACACGCCACTCGTGTAACGCGCAGGGTTTGGTTTCCAACCCTTACGGCGTTCGGCCAAAACTTTTTCGTCCACCATCAAGTCAAGAGTTTTTGTTGGCACGTCAATGCGCACGATGTCGCCATCATGTGCAAATGCAATCGGTCCACCATCAGTTGCTTCTGGCGCAACGTGACCAATGCAGAAACCCCATGTGCCTCCGCTAAAACGACCGTCGGTGATGAGCGCACAATCAGATCCGCGACCAACGCCTTTGAGTGCACCAGTAATTGCGAGCATCTCGCGCATGCCTGGGCCACCCTTTGGACCTTCGTACCGAATGATGATCACTGTGCCCGGCTTGATGTCGCCAGCCATTACTGCGGCCATCGCGCCATCTTCGCCGTCAAACACTCGAGCAGGACCCTCAAATGTCATTTGATCTTTTGTGAGACCAGCAACTTTGACAACTGCGCCGCGAGGTGCCAGCGAACCACTCAGAATATTGATGCCGCCTTCAGCATGAATTGGTTTGTCGAGCGGATGCACGACATCACCGTCTGGCGCGACAGGATTCATCGCAGCCATGTTTTCGGCAAGTGTCTTACCTGTGCACGTCATGACATCGCCGTGCATCAAACCTGCATCGAGTAAGTGCTTCATCACAACAGGTACGCCACCGATGCGATCAATGTCGGTCATGTGATATTTGCCGCCCGGCTTGGTATCGGCAATGTGTGGCACTTTTGCAGCAATGCGATTGAAGTCTTCCAAGTCGAGTGCAACACCTGCTTCATTGGCAATAGCCAACAAGTGCAACACCGCATTGGTTGAGCCACCAAGTGCATTGAGCAATGCGATTGCATTTTCAAATGCCTTCTTGGTCATAATGTCGCGAGGATAAATTCCAAGACGAACAAGATTCATTACGGCCGCACCAGCAAGCTCGGCATCAGACTCGCGACGCTTGTCAATTGCTGGTGGCGATGCACTACCGGGCAAACTCATCCCGAGTGCCTCGGCAATTGAGCTCATGGTGTTGGCAGTAAACATGCCGCCGCAAGCACCTTCACCCGGGCAAGCAGCACGCTCAATATCACCAAGTTCTTCCTGACTCATCGTGCCAGCAGCGCAAGCACCGATGGCCTCAAAAACTGTGGTGATGTCGATGTTTTTGCCGTTGTGCACGCCTGGCAATGTGCTGCCGTTGTACACAAACACGCTCGGCAAATTGAGGCGCGCTGCAGCCATCAACATGGCTGGAATGCTCTTGTCGCAACCAGCAAGCCCAACGAAGCCGTCGAAGCGCTCGGCATGCACAACTGTTTCGACAGAGTCGCAAATCACTTCGCGACTCACAAGTGAAGCGCGCATGCCTTCGTGGCCCATCGAAATTCCGTCGCTCACAGTGATCGTTCCAAACTCGAGAGCAACGCCTTCGTTTGCGCGAACACCAATTTTTGCTGACTCGGCGAGTCGGCGCAATGACGCATTGCATGGAGTCACTTCATTCCATGCTGACGCAATGCCAATTTGTGGCTTTTTGAAATCTTCGTCAGTTAGTCCAACTGCGCGCAACATTGCGCGGGCTGCAGCTTTTTGGTTGCCGTCGGTGACATCACGACTGCGGGGCTTGATATCAACGGGGGTTTCTGAAGGCCTTGTCATATCGATCAAGGCTACTTGCGCGAGCTATGCGGCTGACTTCACCGGCTTACGTAGGTAGAAATAGAGCGTTGGGGCAAGGAATACGAAGTATGTGATGACGCGAATGTTCTCGGCCGCGTTGTGCCAACCGAAGAATCCCTTCATGAAGTCGTAGAAGGTTCCCGACGACCACATTCCTGACTCAACGGTCCAAGCCGGTTGCATTAACCAGCCGTTTTCCCAACCCAAGAATTCGCGATACTCATGAACTGATTTGCCGGCAAGACCAGCCGCAAACAGAATCAACAACACAGCAGTCACCGTAAAGAACTTCTTGATATCGATCTTTCGGCCACCTGCAAAAATTGCTATTCCCAAAGCAACTGCTGCGACTAAACCAATCAAGCCGCCGATCACTACTGAACTTCCTGATGTCGAAGTGGTTTCGGCACTGAGCAAGAACAGAACTGTTTCAAGACCTTCACGCACCACAGCAACAAAGGCGATCGTGAACAACGCGGTCTTTGCCGAAGCATCAACTTTGGCTCGCAATTCAACGCTGAGATTTTGCGAATTCTTGCGCATCCAAAAAATCATTTGTGTGAGAACTGCGGCTGCGACCAGTGCAATCGTGCCCTCAGTTGCATACTCAACTTTGCCGTTCAGTCCGTCTAACGCAAGATAGACAATGGTTCCTACGACAAGACAGGTCAAACTCGCAACTGCAGTGCCCCACCAGACATAACGTGCGTCGGCCTTACGGTCGGTCTTTGTGAGATATGTCAGCAAGATCGCGACGATCAGTGATGCTTCTAGACCTTCGCGCAATGTGATGAGGAAACTGGAGCCCATAACGTCAATGTTAGGCGAGCCTAACTACTCCCGTCAAATCCATGTATTTCACTGAGTTATCCACGCTTTTTCTGCAAAAGCGCAGTCACTACCTTGCCGTCGGCTTTGCCCTGGGACGACTTCATGATTGCGCCAACCAAAGCGCCCATCGCCTTTTCTTCGCCGGCGCAATACTTGGCCCACGCATCTGGCTGGGCCGCAATTGCAGCATCGACCATCGCTTCAACAGCAGATGTGTCGAGAGCTTCAAAACCTTTTGCCGCTGCAATCGCAACCGCATCGCCGCCGCCATTGGCAACGATCTCGGCAAGAATTGTTTTTGCTTGCGTTGCAGTGACCTTCGCATCGCGTTCGAGCAGCGTGAGACCAGCCAAATCTTTGGCTGGCACAACAGGGTTTGCACCTGCTTCAGAAAATGCTTGTTGCACATACACAAGCGCGCGCGCTGGTTCGCCTCCAGCATCGGCAACGAGTTGCACGTAGTCGTCTTGTCCGCGTTCGACAATGACGTACACGGCTTCGCTCTCTTTGTCGGCGCCAGTGAGTTGTGACAATCGCGCACGACGCGCTGCAGGCAACATCGGTAGTGATGCGCGAATTGATTCGACCCACTCGGTGCCCGGATCGAGCAGCACCAGATCGGGCTCAAGGAAATATCTGTAATCGTCGGCGTCTTCTTTCACGCGCAATGTGTGCGTGCGCCCCTCGGCGTCATCCCAGTGACGGGTCTCTTGACGAATGGTGCCGCCAGACTCGAGTACATCTACTTGACGACGTGCTTCGTAATCAATTGCCTTCCCAACCGCACGAATGGAGTTGACGTTTTTGATTTCGCAACGAGTACCAAATGGCTCACCTGCTTTGCGCACCGAGACGTTGACGTCGCAGCGCATTGAGCCCTCTTCCATTTTTGCATCGCTTGCACCAACCGCAAGCAAGATGCTGCGCAACTCTGAAACATATTGGCGTGCCTGATCGGCATTGCGAATATCTGGGCGAGAAACAATTTCGACAAGCGGAACACCAGCGCGGTTGAAGTCGACAAGCGAGTAGTCGCTGCCATGAATTCGGCCACTTGTGCCACCAAAGTGAGTTGACTTGCCGGTGTCTTCTTCGAGATGCGCGCGCTCGATGCCAATACGCACGTCGCCCGGCAACATCATGAACCCATCAATGTTGATCGGTTGGTCATACTGCGTGATTTGGTAAGCCTTTGCGAGGTCTTGGTAAAAGTAGTTTTTACGGTGAAACGTACTTGCTTGCACTGTGCAATTGAGCGCAAGGCCAAGACGTATTGCAAGCTCGACCGCGCGACGGTTGATCACAGGAAGCGCGCCAGGCAAACCGAGAGTGACGGGATCGATGTTGGTGTTTGGCTCGTCACCAAAATGGTTTGGACTTGCCGAGAACAATTTGGTTTTGGTGTCTAACTCGACGTGAACTTCTAGACCAATCACCATCTCCCAGCCGTTTGGCAAAACAGTTGCGTGTGATGGAGCAGATGATGCGTTGCTCATGATGCACGCTCCAATTCGGCCGCGACTCTAAACATGGTTGGTTCGCCAAGTGCTGGCGCAAGAATCTGCACGCCAACTGGCATCGAATGCGCGCCAGTTCCAAAAGGCACACTCATTGCGGCATGACCGGCAAGGTTTGTCGGAATCGTAAAGATGTCGCACAGATACATGGTCAGTGGGTCACTCGTTTTTTCACCAATCGGAAACGCAACCGTTGGAGATGTTGGCGTGAGAATCACATCGCAT
>CANGZK010000080.1 GCA_947458565.1 Acidimicrobiaceae bacterium | reverse complement strand
GCTGATACACCACAGGCTAAAAACATCGCGGAAACTCACTTCGCAACCATAGGTCGTGTCGTTAGCGTAAATGGGGTCATGAACACCACCTATGCCGTGAGCCTGCCGACCAAGAAGTGGTCTGAAGAAATCCGGCAAGCCTGCAATGACAAAGTCAAAGATTGGCTCAATCGTCAATTTCCCGCAGACCGCATGCCCGCAAACATGCGCATCCGCGTCAGACAATCACCTGACGATGAAGTCTTTCGTGCCGAAATTTCTGAGACTTTTAAGGCCACAGGGTCTGGGCGCACTACCACCATCACCATTGCGCCACACCGTGGTCAACTGGTTTTCGATGTGCGCATGCGCCACATTTCTGGAAAAGATTCCGTTGTCCCGCGCCGACCAGCAGAAGTTCCTCCAAAAGCACTGCTCCAACTTTGCAGTGAGATTTCTCAGCTAATTGAGGTGTACGACGCTGAGCGACGGATTGCTCCAGTTGTTCGCACTATCTCCACAACCGACGATGGGCAGGCACTCGGTGCAGATTCGTTGGACGCACTTTCGCGCAGACTTCCAATCATTATCGAGTACACGGCAGGAAAAAATCTAGAAGCATCACTCACTGCGCAACTCGCTCATGATTTGTTGGGAATTGCACACATCGCACACGTCACCACCCCTGATGCACTCAAGGCATTTAATGCATATTGCGGCGCACAGACTCTGAGCGAGCAATACATCACCATCATGTGGCCACAACCCGTCAAGCCAACTGTGATTGCAACGTCTCAACCAAAACGAGAACAAATTGCAGCGATGATTATCGATGCGGCAACCCTGCAACCAGAGTTGCCAAATCAGGCACCACCGCGTGCGGCACTGGGTCGGCAAGTGCAGAGTCCTGTTGCTACCGAAACAAATACCGGAGCCGACATTGCATCGCTCAAAAAGACAATTGATTTGCTCTACAAACAGATTGATGAAAAGCAATTTCACATCGACCAACTCGATGAACTGCTAGCCGAGTCGGATGAACAAAATGATGCCCTCATTGATGATCTAGATGAGCGCGAAACACAAGTCGATGAACTAACAGCAGATAACACTCGCCTGCGCGAAAACATCGATGCGATTATTTTGCAAAAACTCGATCTCGAAGCCGAGCTCGATCGCAAAGCACCTGGTGCAATTCCCCGCACTGTCCTGGACGCTGCACATAAAGCATCAAAAGAATGTCGCAATCTTGTCTTTTTGAAATCTGCATTCGAAACCGCCGATGTGTTGCAGGGCCCAGACCCAGTGCGCCTCTTAAGCGATCTCAAGAAACTCGACCTGGTGGTACAGGCTTGGCGTTCAAACAAATTTTCGTCAAGTGCGGGCCTTGGGTCGTACATGCGCGATGAATACAACCTCGACTACGTGCCAAACATTGCTCGTGACACTGCGCAAAAACACGCCGCGTATTACACCGTCACATACGAAGGCAAGCCGGTACTGCTTGGTGCGCACTTGCGCCGCGGCAAAAACCGTTCCCTTATTCGCATTTATATGTATGTCGATAATGCAAAAAAGACCATTGTTATTGGCAAGATCGACGATCACGGGCCAGATCGCACCAGTTAATTCGGCATCGGTTGCGTCACCCCGTAGCGTGGGGCCATGACTTCACCGATCTACAAACTTTCCGATAGCTACATCGATCGCCTGGCCGTGCTCGACCCTGGCGCTGCCACCTACATGGGTATTCCTGGTCACGATCACGAAATGACCGACTTCTCACCAGCAGGCCACGATGCTCGTGCTGCGCTTGATCACGATGTGCTGACGCAACTCAATGCGCTTGATGCTTCTGCCGATGCAGACCGCCTGGCTGCAGGTGTATTGCGCGAATCGCTCGAGATGGGAACGCTTGAATACGCATCAAATGAACATCTTCGATCTATTCGTGTCATTGCAGGCGATGTCGATGCTGCGCGTTCGATCTTTGACTTGATGCCAACCGATACTGCCGAGCAGTGGTCGATTATTGCAGAGCGTATGTCTCAAGTGCCGCGTACGTTTGCTGGCATGCGTGAGTCGTGGGCACTCGGTGCACAACGAGGTGCACTTGCACAGCGTCGACAAGTACTTGCGTCGTCAGAACAACTTGCTGCTTGGGCCGGTCGCGGCACTGCTCCAGCATTTTTTGAACAGTTCGTTGAAGGTGCAGTCTCGGTTGCCGGTGCACCAATCGAACAACTGCGCACAGCAGCAAAGGCTGCATCAAAAGCACTCGGCGAGACATCTGATTATTTGCGCAACGAATATGCGCCAATCGCAGATGCTCACGATGGTGTTGGTGCCGATCGTCATGCTCTCGCGCGACGCCGATTCATGGGTATGAATGTTGAAGCGCGCGATGCATATGAGTGGGGCTGGGGCGAAGTAGAACGCCTCGATGCCGAGATGGCACGCGTGGCACAAGAGATCCAGCCAGGCGCATCACTCGCCGAAGTACGTCACCTGCTGGACACCGATCCCGCCCGTTCAATTGTTGGTGAAGATGGATTGCGCGATTGGTTGCAAGAAATCATGGATGACGCGATGAAATTCTTGATCGACGAAGACCACTTCTCAATTCCAAAATCTATTCAGCGAGTCGAAGCGATGATCTCCCCTCCTGGTGGTGCAGCCGCAATGTATTACACAGGGCCAAGTGAAGACTTGAGTCGTCCTGGTCGCACGTGGTATCCAACCAATGGTCGCACGGTGTTTCCGCGTTGGAGCGAGCCAACGACTGCGTATCACGAAGGCGTTCCGGGTCACCACCTACAAGTTGCGATTGCCACTATCAATTCCGAAAAACTCTCACGTTTTCAACGAAACACATTTGTGTCTGGTCATGGCGAAGGTTGGGCACTGTATGCAGAGCGTTTGATGGACGAGTTCGGCTTCTTCGCTAATCCTGAGTATCGCCTTGGATACTTGTATGCGCAGGCATTTCGTGCAGCTCGCGTCGTAATTGACATCGGCATGCATTGTGGATTCACTATTCCCGCTTCATGGCCTTGGCACCCAGGCGAGGCGTGGACGCCAGAGCTGATGCTCGAATTCTTGAGTGCTCGGTCGTCAAGTGATGATGAATTCAATCGCTCTGAAATCAATCGCTATCTCGGCTGGCCGGGGCAAGCCATTTCATACAAGCTCGGCGAGCGAGTGTGGCTCGATTTGCGCGATGATGCCCGAAAAAAACATGGGGCGGCATTTGATTTGCGTAAGTGGCATGCACATGGACTTGATTTAGGCAACCTTGGTCTCGACTTGCTCAAATCTGAAATGGCACGTTTTTAACTACGGAACGACAACAACCTTTGTGCCAATCTTGGCCCACTGATAGATGAATATGGCATCTTGTGTACTCGAGCGCAAGCAACCACTGCCCTTAAATGCTCCAAGCTCTTCTACTGTCTGCATCGGCTTGTTGTTGCGAACCGGTATTTCGTGAAAACCGATGTTTCCACCATTGCGACCAATTGCAAACCGTGTCATATAGCGGAAAGTGACACCAGCAAACTCGGGACTAAATGAAGTTGGTGACTTACTAAAGACCCTAAATGTTCCTTTGCCTGGTTGACCGAGCATGCCTGACACCAAAAACGTGCGAATCACTTCATTCTGTTCGTTTATCACCCACACACGTTGTTGACGATTGGCGTACACAATGCGCCGACCGGTGCCCGACCTCACTGGCACTGGTGCCACTTCAACAAGAACAGTCGTAGTGGTGGTCGTAGTAGTAGTCGTAGTTTCGTCGCTTGACCCCACACTTGCAGTAGCAACACTCGAACTGCCCATGATTAAAAGCGCGAGTACCGCGCCAGCAATTACACGCTTCATTGTGCGTCTCCCAAAATTGCTCGCGAAGCAGATGCTCCGATTCGACTTGCTCCTGCTTCAATCATCGCAATTGCATCGGCATAGGTGCGAATTCCACCACTTGCTTTAACGCCAATGTTTTCTCCAACAGTTTTTCTCATCAACCGAACTGCGGCCAGCGATGCGCCACCAGATTTATGAAATCCGGTTGAGGTCTTGACGAAGTCGGCGCCACCCTGCACCGCTGCAGTAGACACACCAGCAATTTGCTCGTCATTCCACAGTGCAGATTCGATGATGACTTTGAGAACCACACCAGATGGAATTGTGTTTCGTACTGCAGCAACCTCGTTTGTGACTGCAGTCCAATTGCTCGCGCCAACAAAAGCCAAGTTGACAACCATGTCGATTTCGTTGGCACCGTTGTCGCACGCTTGTTTGGCCTCTGCAGCTTTTGTCTCGGGGCTGTGGGCACCAGAAGGAAACCCAACAACAGCTGCAACATTTACAGACGCTGGCAAAGAACCTTTGGCTAGAGGCAACAGCGATGGTGAGATGCAGATTGCACCGACTTGCAAATCGACCGCCTCGGCGCACAATTGCTTCACCTCAGACGCAGTTGCCTCTGGGGCAAGCAGCGTGTGATCAATCATCTGAGCAAGTTTTCGCGATTCCATTACCTACACCCTATTGCCATGTGCGCGAAGGGGGTATCGCAGACTACGGTTCTTGGCGACATGGCTACGTTGCGATTCAGTTTTGGAACAATGGGCTCGGGCAAGAGCACCCTTGCCCTCCAGATCCACCACAACATGTCGTCGCGTGGCGTCCCAGGTTTACTGCTCACCAAACTTGATCGCGATGGTTCACAAGTAACGAGTCGCTTGGGTGTATCTGCACCCGCAATCGAAATGGCACCTGGTCTCAACTTGTTTGAACTTGCAAAGTCGCACATGCCCATCTCATTCATTGTTTGCGATGAGGCCCAGTTTTATTCGCTTGAGCAGTGCGATCAACTTGCTCAAATCGTTGACGAACTCAATGTTGATGTTTTTGCATTCGGACTGATTACAGACTTCCGCGGATTTCTTTTTGATGGCACCAAACGCATGCTCGAAATCGCCGACCAACGCGTTGAGATGCAGGTTGAAGCAAGGTGTTGGTGCGGAGACCGCGCCAACAACAACGCACGTTTGGTCAATGGCAAAATTGTGTACGAAGGCGAAACAGTTGTTGTTGGCGACACAGACAAAACGATGAGCGAGCCGCTCTTTGGTGATGAGGTGCGGTACGAATTGTTGTGTCGCAAGCATTACATCGCGGGCGATATGGGACCAGCTACTTCGTAACTGATTCGTGCTGCGCGTCTATCCCAGTCGGATTGCGCGCTTAACCGGACGATCCCAGCCTGGTTGTCCAGTTGGTTTCGGACTCGGCCATAAACCAGGACCCATCTCGACCATGCCGTGATGCGCACCGTACTCACCAAGCAAGTTAAGAAATGGATCGGCGGGAAACGCTTCGGCTCCACGAACACCAGTATTTTTCCAGCTTCCGTTGCTCAACAATTC
>CANGZK010000079.1 GCA_947458565.1 Acidimicrobiaceae bacterium | reverse complement strand
GATCGCTGAAGTTGTAGTGGCAAGCACTGGATTGAGCTCGACTTCCACAACAGAAGAGCCTATGACTGCGTCTTGCACTGCAGTCACTACACCGACGAGCGCGTCAAAATCGGCCGCAGGTTTGCCTCGGTACCCATTGAGGATCGGAGCAATGCGAAGTTGCTGCAATGCAGAACGGATGTCATCTTTGCTCACCGGTGCCAGCAAGCACTGTGTGTCACGCCACAACTCGGTAAGTACTCCGCCCGCGCCAAGCGTGATCATCCAACCAAGTGGTGCGGTGCGTCGGATGCTTACAAGCACTTCTGCAACAATTCCAGTGACGGTCTGTTCAACTAAAAATTCGGTGATGCTTGCGGGCATCGAGGCAATTGAAGATTCCACTTGTTCGGCATTTTGCAAGCCAACAGCCACTGCGCCAGACTCGCTCTTGTGGGCAAGACCGAGGCCCTTGAGGGTGATGGGGAATCCGATCTTGGCCGCAGTCTCCACAACTGTGTTGCGAGTGCAGCGGGCGCCTTGCGGCACCGCAATATTCCACGTGCTCAGGCGTGTCTTGGCACTCGCCTCGTCAACGATGGCGGTTTTACCGGGTGCCGAAACCACTGCTGGTGCATTTTGTGGCGCATGTTGTCCAAGCCATGCGCAACGATCGAGTGCAACAAGCGTCTCGCGTAGCCCCTGTGCGGGGGTCAATCCGAGTGCGTTAATTGAATCGCGCATAGATTCCGAAAAACATTCAGAAATTGTGGCGACGATGATGCCGCGACGCTTGGTGTTTTTGCTTGCTGCAGCAAATGCTTCGGCCGCAACAACCCAACTACTTGCATCTTGATCAGGGCGGGGTGGGGCATCGAGCAGCAAAATCGTTGCGTCGTGGTCGCCGCGCATCGTTTCGGAAAACGTGCGAGTCATGGCGTCTTTATCGCCCCACATAAATGTGTGATAGTCAAATGGATTGCCTACCGAAACGAGTTCGGTCAATGTCGACTCGATGCGTGCGCGTTGCTCGTCAGGGAACGGTGCAAAAACCAGGTTTGTTGCTTCAGACAAATCGGCAACAAGTGAAGCTTCTCCACCCGAGCAAGACAATGAGGCAATACGGTAGCCACTGAGTGGTCCACCATTGTCGAGCAACTTGAGTGTCTCAAGAAGTTCGGTTGGTGTTTCTACGGTCGCAACACCACAACGGTCGAAGAACGCTGCATAAGCCTGACGGTTGCCAGCCAGCGATGCAGTGTGCGATGCAGCAATCAGGGCACCCGCTTCAGACTTGCCGGTCTGCAGGGCAACGATTCGTTTGTTGCGTGCAAATGCTTCTTGTGCAAGTGCCGCAAAGCGAGGTGCATCACGAATTGCTTCGATAAACATGCCTATTGCGGTCACGCGGTCGTCATGAATAAATGTCTCGAGCACGTCTTCAACGCCGCAGCCTGCCTGGTTGCCAACAGTAACCATGTATGCCATGCGCAAATTGCGTTGCTGCATCGTGAGGTTGATGCCAACGTTGCCGCTTTGTGAGATCATGCCAACACCACGGTCAACCGAAACACACCCGTGCTCATCGGGCCACAGGGCAACTCCGTCGAGAGTGTTGATGAAGCCGTAGCAGTTTGGCCCAAGAAGTGGCATTTCACCCGCAGCTAGGACCAGTTGTTGTTGCAGGTCGGTGTCACCGGTCTCTGAAAAGCCAGAGGCGTAACAAACTGCGCCGCCAGCACCCATCTTGCTCAGTTGTTGTACAGCGTCCAGGGTGAGGTGGCGGTTGACTGCAACAAATGCTGCGTCTGGCACACCCGGTAAGTCGTTGACTGAAGCGAAACATGCTACGCCGTACATTTCTTTGCGAGTTGGGTGTACCGGCCAAATCTCGCCTGTAAAGCCAAGCTTTTGACATTGCCTCACCACAGCAGCGGCAGGGTTGCCACCGATGACTGCAATGCTCCTGGGGTTGAGCATGCGGGCAAGTGCAGTGTTCGCTTGTGGCATGTATCAGCCGCCAAACTCGCGCAAGAGACCGCGCGAAATGATGTGGCGCTGAATCTCGCTCGTGCCGTCCCAAATGCGATCAACGCGTGTATCGCGCCACATGCGCTCGAGTGGCAATTCGTCCATCAAGCCCATACCACCAAAAATTTGGATGGCTTCGTCGGTCACAAATTGACACATCTCGCTCGCGAACACTTTTGCCATTGCGATCTCGGAATCATCAAACTTGCCGTGCGCATCATTCCACGCGGCACGCAGTGTGAGTAGCTCGGCTGCATCAAGTTGTGTTTTCATGTCGGCCAATTTGAATGACACGCCCTGAAACTTGCCGATCTGCTGACCAAATTGTTCGCGCGTGGCTGCCCATTCTGTAGCAAGTCCCAGCGCACGACGTGCACGACCCACACAAACAGCTGCAACTTGCAATCGTGTAGCACCAAGCCATGTGTTGGCAACATCGAAGCCGCCGTGCACTTCGCCAAGCACTTTGCTGTTTGGAACGCGGCAGTTATCGAAGTTGATGATCAGGTTGTGGTAACCCGAGTTAGATACGCATTTGTATCCGGCTACGCGCTCGCAACCTGGTGTGTCGAAGTCGACAAGAAAGCCGGTGATCTTCTTCTTTGGTCCCTTTGATGTCTGTTCTTCGGCGGTTGCTGCAAACAGAATCACATAGTCGGCCATGTCGGCGTGTGAAATGAAATGTTTCGTTCCATTGATTACCCAGTCGTCACCATCACGCACAGCCGAACACTTCATGCCACGCATGTCAGACCCGGCGTCTGGCTCGCTCATGGCCAAGCAGTCCACGCGGTCGCCTGCGATTGTGGGGATGAGGTATTCCTGAATCTGGCTTTCCGTGCATGCACGCAAGATATTGGACGGGCGAGCAACGATGTAATGCAACGCATACGAAGTTGCACCAAACTCACGGTCGACCAATGTGGTGTCAAACGAATCGAGACCGCCTCCGCCGTATTCGGTCGGCATATTGCACGCATAAATGCCTGCAGCTATTGACTTCTTTTTGATCTCTTCTTCGAGTTCTTTTGGCACTTGGCCAAGCTTTTCAACCTGCTCTTCGTGGGGTATGAGTTCACGCTCGACAAACATGCGCGTTGTGGCAACGATTGCTTCTTGTTCTTCGGTGAGTGCAAATTGCATGTAGTTCTCCTATTGGTCTATTTCTTTTTAATCTTCATTACTCTGCCGACGTCTTCTGGTGCCGGAAGTGTCGAATGACTCGCGTTGATCGCATCTAGGGCGGCTGCAACGTGGGGCAGTATCGGCGCAGACTTTCCTGCATTCATGTCTACATGGACCAACATTTGCTCTGTTGTCGCAAGCCTCTTGCCGCTATCGCCATTAAACATGGTGTGATGAATGTGTAGACGCTTTGAATCAACATCCAGTACTCGCGTTTCTATGCGAAGCGGCTCATTCAAAAAAGCCTCATCTTCGTAAACGATGTGGGTTTCAACGGTATAAAACGAGTTTCCGGCTGCACGGTATGCATCGTTGTCGCCGATATAGGTGAAGAGCGCGTCAGAACCCCAGCCAAATGCCGACAAATATGCGGCCTCGGTCATGTGGCCGTTGTAGTCAACCCACTCTTGTTCAACCAGGCACGAATAGATGTCGAGTGGCGCGGGCACCACATCGCCTGGCTGCCAAGGGGCGAGCGGCGAGACGCTGCTACTTCGCGGGGCGTTCGCCGACATGTCGACCGATCCCTGTTGGGGCAGGAAGTTTTGCGTGTGCTTCAGCAATTGGCTTGAGCAGCGTCATCATTTCGCTTCCCATTGGCGAGGTCTTTCCCGTTGCGGTGTCAACATGCATGAAGAGGTGCTCGCCAGTAAAAGCCACAATACCGTCTTCACGCACAACTTCAGACCAGAGGTGAATGCGCTTCTCGTCATACGAAGCAACGCGGGTGAGCACCTTGATTTTGTCTCCAGCGCGAGTTTGATCAAGAAAACGTGAATGTCCTTCAACGGTGTAGAACGTGCGACCAGTTGCAAGGTATTCGGGTGTAAAACCAATCGCGCGGAAAAACGTGTCACTCGCTTCGCTCACGAGTTGTGAATAACGCGAGTCATTGGTGTGACCGTTGTAGTCCGTCCACTCTGAGGGGATAAACATCTCGTGTGAGACCGATGGCGCGAGTGGGTCAAGTACCGGTATCGGACCACGACCAAACAACATCTTTTCGTAATCGGCCAAGACTTGGCCCGCTCCATAGTTTTGGCCCCGTAGTCCTTGAAATACGGAAACCAAACAATCATCGCGCAAGGCTTCGAGTTCGCGAATGGTTGCCGTGCCAGCTTGATCGTCTGATTGCGAAACAATCTTTTCGAGAAGTACATCGTCGAGCTCAGGAACGTCCATCAACTTCGTCCATGGCCACTTCAGAGATGGACCAAACTGCGCCATGAAGTGTCGCATGCCTGCTTCGCCGCCCGCAATGCGATACACGAGGAAGGTGCCCATGAATGACCATCGCAGGCCAGGACCAAAGCGTATTGCATCATCAATTTCTTCTGCTGTAGCGATTCCATCATTAACCATCCACAACGCTTCGCGCCAGAGTGCTTCCATAAGTCGGTCGGCAACAAAGCCGTCGATCTCTTTGCTCAACATGAGTGGTCGCATTCCGATTTGTGTGTACACCTCGCGTGCACGTTCTTTCGTTGCTTGCGAGGTGAGGTCGCCACCACAGATCTCGACAAGCGGCATGAGATACACGGGGTTAAACGGGTGACCGACAACAAAGCGCTCAGGATTGACAATGTCTTTTTGTATTTGTGATGGCAAGAGCCCTGAAGTTGATGAGCCAAATACGGTTGTGGGTGAGGCTGCTTTGCTTGCACGAGCGAGCAATTCTTGTTTTAGCTCAAGTCGTTCTGGCGCGCTTTCTTGCACGAAGTCAACATCGGTTACTGCTTCTTCTGGAGTAGAGACAAATGTGATGGTGCCTTCTTGTGGAAGGGGAGCAAGTGTGAGTTTGCGATATGCACGACGAGCATTGCCCATGATTTCGCCCATCTTGCGAGTGGCTTGTGGGTCTATGTCATACAACTTGACGTCAACACCGTTGAGTGCAAATCTCGCAGCCCATGCTCCACCAATGACGCCACCACCGAGCAGACCAACAGTTTTCAATCCAGGTAGACCGCTCATCGCTCTTCCTTACGCGTGCTTTGTAAGTTGTAGCTTTTTGCGCACGTCGGCAGGTCCCATGACGGAAACGCCCATGTTTTCCAAAATGTTGACCGCACGCTCGACAAGTTTGCCGTTGCTGGCGAGTTCGCCGCGATTGAGATACAAGTTGTCTTCAAGACCAACGCGCACGTTGCCACCTGCAAGCTCTGCTTGGGCAACAAATGGAAGTTGCATCCTTCCGATGGAGAATGCAGAGAACACTGCGCCTGCAGGAATTTGATTAACCAGTGCCATAAAAGTGTTTGTATCATCTGGTGCGCCGTAGGCGATGCCCATGCACAACTGAATCATCACGGGATCATCAAGCAGCCCGTCTTTGATCAAATCTTTGACCATCACCAAGTGTCCGGTGTCAAACACTTCGAGTTCTGGGCGCACACCAAGGTCTTGCACGATTTTTGCCATCTTGCGCAACACACTTGGCGTGTTCGTCATCACATAGTCACCGCCACTCGAGAAGTTCATCGTGCCGCAGTCAAGAGTGCAAATTTCTGGTAGG
>CANGZK010000078.1 GCA_947458565.1 Acidimicrobiaceae bacterium | reverse complement strand
CTCCATGAGTCGTATTCATGGGCACCAACAGTTATTGCGTGCGTCGGTGCAGCAACTGCGTTGTCTGCGGCCACGGTTGCAGTTGCACAAAATGACATCAAGAAAGTGTTGGCGTACTCAACGGTTTCGCAACTTGGCTTCATGTTCTTGGCTATCGGCTCGGGTGCGTATGTTGCAGCCATTTTCCACATGATCACTCACGCGTTCTTTAAGGCACTGTTGTTCCTCGGCTCTGGTTCTGTCATTCATGGCATGCACCACGAACAAGACATGCGTCGCATGGGTGCGTTGCGCAAAGTAATGCCAGTTACTGCGATCACTTTTATTGTCGGTTGGCTAGCAATTGCGGGCGTGCCACCGTTTGCAGGCTTTTGGTCAAAGGATGAAATCTTGCTCTACGTCTATGCCAACAACCGTGGTTTGTATGTCGTTGGAGTAGTGACTGCATTGTTGACGGCGTACTACATGACGCGTCAAGTGATCATGGTGTTTTACGGTGAGGCAAAGTGGAATGATCATGCAGCCGAAAATGGTGCACATGGCGACTTCACTCCGCACGAGAGCCCACGCATTATGTTGATGCCGCTCGTTGTTCTCGCTGGGCTTGCAATTGTTGGTGGTGCACTGCAGTTGCCATTCTCCAAAAAGACTGCATTTTTGGAACACTGGCTTGCACCGGTGGTCGAAGAGTCAGAGGCGCACATTAAGGAAACGTGGGCATATCAAAACAAATATTTGCTACTTGGTGTAGCTGTAGTTGTTGCGACACTCGGCATAATCGCAGCCATTGCCGTTTATGCCAAACACAAAGTCAAGGCCGTCGAGCCAAAGATTCTTGAGCAGGCCTGGAACTATGACGCGACCGCAGCCAAGTTGGTGGGTGGCCCAGGTAACGCATTGTTTAATGGCGTTGCATGGATTGATGCACATGTTGTTGATGGGGCAGTTAATGGCACGGCCGCAGTTGTGCGATCAGTTGCTGGCCAAGTCCGCAAGAGTCAGAGCGGTTTCGTGCGCGCATACGCGGCAGTAATCACGGTCGGTGTTGTTGTGTTACTCGCGTGGTTTGTGCTGAGGGGGCTTATCTGATGTTTGCTTCAGCCGAAATGACCACATCAAGTTTTCCAATTCTCACCATGCTCGTGCTGGTGCCATTGCTCGGCGCAGTACTTGTTTCGTTATTGAATAAGAAGCATGGCGAGTGGGTCAAGCTTGCTGCGCTCGTATCAAGCATCGCAACTGGTGCAATGAGTGTGTGGATGCTTGTCAAGTTTCCTACTGGTGCAGCAGGATTCGAGTTTGTGTCAAAACACTCATGGATCAGTGAGTGGGGCATCTCGTGGCACTTGGGTGTTGACGGTATTTCGCTATTTATGGTGGTGCTCACCGGTGTGTTGTTCCCGCTTGTTATTGTCGGCATTGATCCACACCACGACCACAAGTCGTACTTGGCCTGGATGCTGTTACTCGAAGCAGGCGTCATGGGCAGTTTCCTGAGCCTCGACTTGTTTTTGTTCTTCGTGTTTTTCGAAATCGTGTTGGTGCCGATGTATTTCCTTATCGGTGGCTGGGGTTACGAGAAGCGTGTGTATGCCGCGACCAAATTCTTTTTGTACACCATGGCAGGTTCGGCGTTCATGCTCGTTGGCATCGTCGCAACAGCGTTTTTGGCGCGTCGCGACATAGGCGTACTCACATTTGACTTGGTCGAGATAGCCGAAAAGGCCAACTTCGCAACGGGCACTGGCCGTTGGTTGTTCGCGGCGTTCATGATCGCATTTGCGGTCAAGGTTCCGTTGTTTCCGCTACACACATGGTTGCCCGATGCTCACACGCAGGCACCAACCGGTGGCTCGGTCATTTTGGCTGGTGTGTTGCTGAAGATGGGCACGTACGGCATGTTGCGCTTTGGCGTGTATTTGTTTCCGCAAGCAGCAATTTGGGCCAAGCCCGTATTGCTCACACTTGCGGTGATCGGCATCTTGTATGGCGCAATCGCTGCAACAATGCAAAAAGATCTCAAGCGCCTTGTCGCGTATTCGTCGGTCGCTCACCTTGGCTTCATCGTGCTCGGCACATTTGCAATGACCACACAAGCCATTACTGGTGGTGTGATGCAGATGGTTAACCACGGTGTTTCAACCGGCGCGTTGTTCTTGCTCGTCGGCATGATCTACGAGCGCCGACACACTCGTCAGATTGCAGAGCTCGGTGGCATTCAAGCTGTTGCACCAATTTTCGCGGGCTTTTTTATGATCGTGATGTTGTCATCAATTGGTCTGCCAGGTCTCAACGGTTTTGTTGGCGAATTCCTTGTACTCATCGGCTCATTTGAAACTGCTCGCTGGTGGGTTGTTGTTGCAACAATCGGCGTGATTCTTGCTGCGCTGTATTTGCTCTGGGCATACCAGCGTGTGTTCCATGGTGAGCCAAGCGATGACAACAAGTCGTTTCCCGAAATCACGTTGCGTGAAGGTTTGTTGCTTTCAGTATTTGTTGCAGCCATCGTATTTACGGGTGTTTATCCAAAGCCAATGCTCGATCGCATCGAGCCGAGCGTCAAGGCACTGATAGAGCATGTTGAGGCAAGCAAATGATGAACAGGTTGATTGCAGCAACATCCACATTTGAGGGCCCTGCCATTCAGTGGTTCAAGATCAGCCCAATCCTTGCTTTGCTTGGTGGCGCGTTGTTCTTGATCCTCGTTGGTTCGCTCACGCCGCAGTGGAAACGTGGTTGGTATGCAACGGCTTCAGTGATTACAGCAATTACAGCGGCAGTTTTAACAGGCGTGTTGTGGAACCAGATGGGTGA
This sequence comes from Acidimicrobiaceae bacterium, assembly GCA_947458565.1. Classification (GTDB taxonomy): domain Bacteria; phylum Actinomycetota; class Acidimicrobiia; order Acidimicrobiales; family Ilumatobacteraceae; genus UBA3006. The sequence goes on along the minus strand of CANGZK010000078.1, from coordinate 2,918 downwards.
CGACAAGTCGTCCACGCTTGTGGGTGGTGCTCTTGCCTTCGATCACTTTGCGCTGTTTGCAACGTTCACTATTTGTGTGGCAGTAGCCCTCGTTTCTCTTGTCACCAATGACTATCTCACTCGCGAAGGTGAAGATGGTCCAGAGATATACGGCCTCATGCTTACTGCCGCAATTGGTGGGGTAGTGATGGTTTCCGCCAATGACCTGTTGGTGTTGTTCCTCGGGCTCGAGACGTTGAGTCTTTCGTTTTATTTGCTCACTGCGTCTAGTCGCAGCCGCACACAAAGTGGCGAGGCAGGACTGAAATACTTCATCCTCGGTGGTTTTGCTTCTGCCTTCTTCTTGTATGGAGTTGCATTGTTGTTCGGTGCATCGGGCACCACAAACTTGCAGTCAATGGCCAAAGTATTTGCTGGCGAAGTCGCAGTGCCGTCCAACAATGGTTTGTTGCTCGCTGGAATTGCGCTCCTACTCGTTGGGTTTGCGTTCAAAGTTTCGCTTGTTCCGTTCCATGTGTGGACGCCAGATGTTTATCAGGGTGCACCGACACCAATTACGGCACTCATGGGTTCGGTCGGCAAGGTCGCAGCATTTGCTGCACTCATTCGCGTATTCATGATTGCATTGCCAAGTCGTATTGACGACTGGCGTCCCGCCATTCTTGTGTTGGCATTGCTCACTCTCGTCGTTGGTTCGGTCCTGGCTGTTATACAGACGGACGTTAAGCGCATGCTTGCGTACTCATCTATCAGTCACGCTGGTTTTATCTTGGTTGGTCTTGAAGCTGCATCACACATCGGCCATGCAGATGCATATCTTGGCAACTCATCCGCGATGGGCTACTTGTTCATCTACTCAGTGTTAGTCATTGGCACATTTGCTGTGGTCTCGGTTGTTGCTGGCCAAGGCGACAACGCGACAACGCTCGATGCATTCAAGGGCCTTGGCAAGAAGCGCCCTGTACTTGCGCTTGGCATGACAGTGTTGTTGTTGGCTCAGGCTGGCGTGCCACTTACATCAGGATTTGTCGCCAAGTTCGGCATCATTCGTGCCGCAGTTTCTGTCGAGAGTTATGCGCTCGCTGTAGCAGCGATGCTCGCAGCAGTGATCGCAGCATTCTTGTACCTGCGCATCATGGTCAGCATGTGGCTCAGCGATCCAGCCGATGATGCTCCGGTTGTAGTTTCAAAATCTATTGGCTTGGCAATCACATTGGCTGTTGCCACAACGCTAGTTATTGGTATCTTGCCAAACTTGTTGCTTGAGATTTCTCAAGCAATAAGTTTTTAAGGGCTTTCTTGAATTACAAAGCCACTGGCTTTGGCTGCTGCAATTACTGAGAGAGCATGTTCGGGGCTCTTGACTTCAAGAACAACCTGAATACCGGTTTCGCGGGGATGCAGTTTGACACCTTCGCGGATATGTTGCACCTCAATCACGTTTGCCTCTTGTGAAGCGCAAACATCAACGAGTCCGGCCAGCGAGCCCGGTCGGTCGGGTAGCCGCACAAAAATAGTAAGTCGGCGACCTTCGTTGGTTTCGTTTCGGCGCACAAGGTTTGGAATGAGACCGATGTCGATGTTTCCACCAGACAGGACGATGCAGGTCGTTCCTTTTTTTGCTGGAGTGATCTGATTGGTGAGCAGTGCGGAAAGGCCAACTGCGCCACCACCTTCAACAAGCATTTTGGTGTGTTCCATCAAAATGACGACTGCGTCAGCGATTGAGTCTTCGTCAACTTCAATAATCTGGTCAACCCATTTGTCAATAATCGGCTTGGTGTAATTTCCCGGTTGTTTAACAGCGATCCCGTCGGCGAGCGTTAGTACTTTGCCTTCTGGGGATGTGCCGTAGATGTATGGTGCACAAACCGATGCCTGCACGCCGATGATTCGCACGTTGGGGTGTTGTTGCTTAATTGCGAGTGCAGTACCTGCAAGTAGTCCGCCACCTCCGAGAGGAATGATGAGCAGTTCGAGATCATCAATGTCTTCAAGTAGTTCAAGACCGAGCGTGCCCTGGCCGGCAATTACATCTGGGTCGTCGTATGGATGACAAAATGCCATTCCCGTTTCTTTTGCGCAAGCTTTGGCCGCAGCAACTGCCGTGTCAACACTTTCTCCTCCATCAAGCACGGTGGCACCGTGGTGTTTAGTCACAGCAATCTTTGAAAGCGAAGCACCTTTAGGTACGAAGATGTCGCACTTTGCTCCAAAATGTTTTGCGGCAAGCGCAAGGCCTTGCGCGTGGTTTCCCGCGCTACCTGCGACGACTCCTGTTTCTTTGGCATTACCCAATTGGGCAAGTTTGTTCATCCCGCCACGAATTTTGAACGAACCCGTGCGCTGCAGATTCTCGGCTTTGAGCACAATGGTTCCACCAAAGCGCTGGCTGAGATACGCAGAGGGCAAAACGGGAGTGTGGAGCACTACTTCTTTGCCGCGCTCGCGAGCGGCCACAAAAGCACTATTCGGAATTTCTATTGGTGTTGGTTTGCTTGTTGCCATGCACCGACTACCGTACCTCTCATGCGTGCCTTGCTCTTAGCCAATGCGGGTGATGCCGATGCAGGCTTTGTTGGACAACGATTTGAGGACTACGACTTTTCTTTCACAACAGTTCACCGCGAATATCCGCACGAATGGCCATCGCTCGATGGCATCGATCTTGTTTTGTACCTTGGCTCTAGCTGGTCGGTCTACTGGGACAATGTTGCAAAGAATGTCGCCGCCGAATCTGAGGTCGTTCGAGAGGGCCATCGCCGTGGAATTCCCCAATTTGGCATCTGTTTTGGAGCGCAAATAATGTCACATGCACTCGGTGGCAGCGCTGAGCGAGCCAAAAAATCCGAGGTCGGTTGGCATGAAGTAATAGCCACACCTACTTACGGTGTGTTGGCTGGTTCATGGATGCAATG
>CANGZK010000077.1 GCA_947458565.1 Acidimicrobiaceae bacterium | reverse complement strand
TGCGGCTGCGAACCATTGTGTCCAAAGGCTTCACGCCAAAAGAGATCGCACGAATCGAAGAATACGTCAAGGTCAAGGCCCGCACAATTGTCGACACAGTGATTGAGAAGTTTGGCGACCGTGAATTTGATTTCGTTGAAAATATTGCCGCACCGTTTCCTCTACAGATCATTTGTGAGATGATGGGCATTCCACAAAGTGACGAAAAACAAATTCTTGATTGGACAAACGTCATTCTTGGCGCTGGCGATCCAGACTTTGGTGGAAGCCTTGAAAACCTCATCAACGTTGCGCTTGAAATATTTGCTTACGCACAAGCTCTCGGCGAAGACCGCTTAAAGACTCCGCAAGATGACCTCACCAGCATCATGATGCATGCTGAAGTCGATGGAGAACGCATGTCACCACAAGAGTTCGGCAGCTTCTTCATTCTTCTTGTCGTTGCTGGCAACGAGACCACACGCAATGCCATCAGCCACGGAATGCTCGAGCTCACTCGCCTACCGGATGAGCGAGCAAAATGGTTTGGCAACTTTGAGGCCAACACCAAAACCGCTGTTGAAGAAATCGTTCGCTGGTCATCACCTGTCATCCACTTCCGTCGTACCGCCACACGTGACACCGAGATTCGTGGTGTCAAGATCAAAGAAGGTGAAAAAATCGTGATGTGGTACAACTCGGCTAACCGCGATGAAGAGATTTACGAAAATCCGTACATCTTTGATGTCACTCGTACTGCTCAACCTGGTCAGGTGGGCTTTGGTGCTGGTGGGCCCCACTTTTGTTTAGGCGCCAACTTGGCGCGCCGCGAAATGGGTGTGATGTTCAATGAGATCTACAGGCGCATGCCCAACTTACAAATCACTGGAGAGCCTGCCTATTTGCAGAGTAACTTCATCAACGGCATTAAGCGCATGCCGTGTCGCATTAATCCGTAAGTACTCGGTTGACGAGCGACCAAAAAGCGTCGCAGCCCATCTCGAGGTGATCAACAGGTGTGTCTTCTTCCTTGGTGTGCGATAGGCCGTTCGTTGACGACGTAAATATCATTGCTGTCGGAATGCTGCGAGCCATTTCTGATGCATCGTGAAGCGCGCCACTCGGGATTTCAACAACCGTGTCATGAACCTCGCCGATTGACTGGCGAGTCATCTCAATGAGTTTTGGGTCAAAGATCATTGGATCTATTGCAAAAATATGTTCCACCCTGACTTGGCAACCCTCGTGCTCTGCCCACTTGTTTGCTGCGGCCAACGACTCGTTCAGCATGTTGTTCAAACTTGTTGCGTCGATATGCCGCATATCGAGAGTGACCATAGTTTCACCCGGAACTGCCGTGACAACTCCAGGCCTACAACTGATTGAGCCAACCGTCGTAACACCATTGTGCAATTCACCGATGTCGGCAACTTCCAAAATAAATCTGCTGGCAGCACGCAACGAATCTTTGCGCATCACCATCGGCATAGTGCCCGCGTGTGCTGCCTGACCATTGAAAATGAAGCGCTTGCGTTCGATGCCCACCGTGCCCGTCACTACGGCAATTGGCTGGCCCATTTGCTCGAGTACCGGGCCTTGCTCGATGTGTAGTTCAAGATACGCAGCGATGGTGTCGCGTCGCTTTTCGCACTGCTCCAGCGCATTCAGGTGTACACCGTGCTCAGCCAGAGTCTCGACAAGGCTTGCGTTGTTTTTGTCTTTCAACCCTGCAAGCACTTCAAGATCGAGACTGCCTGCAACTGCAGCAGAGCCAAACAGACTGCGACCAAACCTTGCACCCTCTTCATCCGCCCAGTCGACAAGAGCTATCGTGCGCGCTGGCTTTGGACCATCACACAGAGCCCTCATCACTTCAAGGCCGGCCATCACGCCAAGTGCGCCATCGAGCCAACCCCCACTCGGCACCGAGTCGAGATGCGACCCAATCACGACAGTCTCGTCCGACTCACCGCGTAGATATGCCCATAAGTTGCCAGCCTCGTCTTGTTCAACTTCGAGAGGCAAAGTGGATAGTTGCTCGCGCAATAGCGCGCGAGCCTCTAACCAATCTGAAGTCCAGCACAAGCGCCGTGCACCATTTGGTCCACCGGTGCGTTGAGCAAGTACGCGTAAGTTTTCTACGACTCGTTTCGAACTGAAGCTATTCGACATGCAGTCCTGAACTAGAAGATCAGGAACAGCCGGATGACGAACCGCAGTCACCGCACACGTAACACGCACCTGCGCGTTGCATGTTGGCAGAGCCACACGATGAGCAGATTGCGCCAGTTTTAGCTGGTGTTGCCTGCGCATGTGGCTGTTGTGCTGCGAAGTCCATCTGTGCAACAAGTTCTTGCACAGTTGGCACAGTCTTCGGATCGCTGATCACGTCGACGCCTTGCTCAGTGTCGGTTGCCGACTCGAGGACGCCTGGAAGTGTTGGCTGCAAACGCTCTTCGCGAGTGTAGATACCCAGCTCTGCACGCTCTTCAACCGATAGATACTCGACAGCCAAACGGCGGAAGAGGTAATCGATGATGGACGATGCCATGCGAATGTCTGAATCATCAGTCATACCTGCTGGCTCGAAGCGAGTATTGATGAACGCTTCAATAAATGCTCGCAATGGAACGCCGTACTGCAAACCGTACGAGACGCTCTTTGCAAACGAATCCATGATGCCGGCCAATGTGCTTCCCTGCTTTGACACAGTGAGGAACACTTCGCCTGGACGACCGTCGACGTATTCGCCGATGGTTGCAAAGCCCTTGCAATCAGCAACGCGGAACTCGAAGGTACCACCACGGCGTGAGCGCGGCAACTTCTGACGGACTGGCTGGTGCACGATCTTTTCGACAATGCGCTCGACAGTGTTGGTCATCTGACCTGCTGCTGCAGCGTCGGCTGTTCCCTTTTCTCCGTCTTTCTTGGCGGTAGAAAGTGGCTGACCAACTTTGCAGTTGTCACGGTAGATGGCAACAGCCTTGATGCCGAGCTCCCACGACAACATGTGCAATGCCTCGATGTCTTCGATGGTTGCTTCTTCTGGCATGTTGACGGTCTTTGAGATTGCACCCGACAAGAACGGCTGAGCCGCACCCATCATGCGCACGTGACCCTCGTAATGAATGGTGTTGTCACCCATTGAGCAAGCGAACACTGGCAAGTGCTCGGCCTTCAAGTCTGGTGAACCAACAATTGTCTTGTTGACATCGATGTACTGAATGATGCGGTCAACGACAGGACCTTCGTAGCCCAAGTTGGTCAGTGCACGTGGCACTGTCTGGTTGACGATCGACATGTTGCCGCCACCCACAAGCTTCTTGAACTTGACGAGACCCAAGTCTGGCTCGATACCAGTTGTGTCACAGTCCATCATCAAGCCGATGGTGCCGGTTGGTGCAAGCACTGTTGCTTGGCTGTTTCGCACGCCGTACTCTTCGCCGTCACGAACAGCAGAGTCCCATGCGTGTGTTGCAGCAGCAACGAGGTCTTGTTGCACCACGTCAATGTTGTCGATTTCTTGGTTTGCATCACGGTGCATGCGCAACACGTTGAGCATGTAGCGCTCGTTGGCTGCGAAGCCTGCGAAAGGCCCCATGCGGCTGGCGATGCGTGCACTGGTCGCGTATGCGTGGCCAGTCATCATTGATGTCAAGGTTGCAGCCCATGCACGACCACCGGTCGAGTCATATGGCATACCGAGAGCCATCAACAATGCTCCGATGTTTGCGTATCCAAGACCCAACTGACGGAACTTGTGGCTGTTCTCGCCGATCTTTTCTGTTGGGTAGTCGGCATTGCCAACCAAAATTTCTTGGGCGGTGAACATCACTTCAATCGTGTGACGGTATGCGTCAACATCGAAGGTGTCAGTGTTGTCGAGGTACTTAAGCAAGTTGATTGAAGCCAAGTTGCAAGCCGAGTTGTCGATGTGCATGTATTCGCTGCATGGGTTCGAGCCATTGATGCGGCCAGTTGCATGCGCTGTGTGCCACTTATTAATGGTGGTGTCAAACTGCAAGCCTGGGTCTGCGCACTCCCACGATGCTGTTGCAATCTGGCGCCACAAGTCGCGTGCCTTGATTGAACGCACCGGTGCACCGTCTTTAACAGCCTTGTATGTCCAGTCGCGATCTTCCTTGACTGCATGCATGAACTCGTCGGTGACGCGCACCGAGTTGTTGGCGTTCTGGTATTGCACAGAGAACGAGTCTTTGCCGTCGAGATCCATGTCGAAGCCTGCGTCGCGCAATGCACGAGCCTTTTGCTCTTCGCGTGTCTTACACCAGATGAATTCTTCAACATCTGGGTGATCAACGTTCAAGATCACCATCTTTGCGGCGCGACGTGTTTTGCCGCCCGACTTGATGGTGCCTGCAGACGAATCTGCACCACGCATGAAGCTCACTGGGCCAGAAGCAGTTCCGCCACCCTTCAAGGTTTCGGCACTTGAACGAATGTTTGACAAGTTGATGCCTGCGCCGGAGCCACCCTTGAAGATGATTCCTTCTTCGCGGTACCAGTTGAGGATTCCGTCCATGGTGTCTTCTGTTGAAAGAATGAAACAAGCACTTGCTTGTTGTGGCACTCCTGGTACTCCGATGTTGAACCACACCGGCGAGTTAAATGCTGCGCGCTGCGTGACCAAAATAAACTTGAGCTCGTCGCGAAATGCTTCGGCCTCATCGGCGTCTGCAAAGTAGCCGCCCTCGATGCCCCAGTCGGCAATGGTGTTTGCTACGCGGTCAATGACCTGACGAAGTGAGTGCTCGCGCTCTGTTGTGCCTGGTGTGCCACGGAAGTATTTTTGAGTAACGATGTTGGTTGCATTGAGCGACCAACCGACTGGAAACTCGACACCGAGTTGTTCGAATGCGATTGTTCCGTCTTTCCAGTTGTTGATGCGCGCATCGCGCTTTTCCCACGCCATCTGGTCGTATGGGTGTACACCTTCAGTGGTGAACTTGCGGCTGATTCCGATGGTGAGCCGCTCTGGTGCGATTGACATTTTGACTACTTCTCTCTGTATTTTCGATACGTAACAACTGGTGAATAAAACGACTTAAAACTCATATTTCTCATTAACTACGGGCTCTGGGCAAATTTCCAATCAGAGCGAAAAGTCACTGAATCCGGGGTCCCTTTCGAGACCACTAGATGTTGTGTCCAAAACGCTCCCATTGCAGATTTGCCCACAACTGGTAGGGAATGATTACAGCATTGTAATTACCCTCTGTCAATTACCCTCGTCGGATTTCGGGCATTTTTTTCTTCACTGTTTTCCTTGCTCTACAACGGTTTAGCGTCTCCTTCAAAATGACATCAAAAAGAAATATTCAAATACATCCAGCAACGCCACATCCCCCATTCACAGGTTCAAAACCTTGCGGTTTCACAGCTGCCGTGTTGCGTTGCGTCATTGCTAGATGCACTTCGCACTGTAGGGGTATACCCCTGTGTGGAGGAAGTGGATAACCATGTGTCTTTCAGGTTTTATCTGGGGATCATGCTGTGGACAGCACTGTGGACAACAACGATTATGAGTGGATAACCGCTTCCACTTGCACAGGAATGCCATTTAACACGGAAGTTCCAGACAACGGATCCATTTGATCTTCATCTGTTAACACATTTGAGTTCACACCTGCACGCTCTGCAGCGATAGTCATCTTCGTTCCGCGCACTCCATGTCCCCATCCGTGCGGAAGGCTCACAACTCGTGGACGAATGTTTTGCGTTATTTCAACAACAGCGACAATGCTTCCAACTCGACTCGTAATG
>CANGZK010000076.1 GCA_947458565.1 Acidimicrobiaceae bacterium | reverse complement strand
GACATCGTCCAGTCGCGTTTTGCCCCAACGAGGTGATGCAAAAACTGCTCAATGATCGACTGACCATGTTCAGTGTGCGCAACCTCTGGGTGATATTGCACTCCCCATATCTTGCGAGAAGGGTTTTCAATGACCGCCATCGGTGCGTCGGGCGTACTCGCTGTAGCAACAAAACCACTCGGTAAAACTGACACTGCATCGAAATGGCTCATCCATACATTGAGTTGCGCAGGAATTTCGTCGTTCAACAACTGTGATGTAGCTCCAGGTATCCGTTGCGCCACGGTGCGGCCGTATTCTCCCCGGCCACCTCGAGATACTTTGCCCCCAAGTTGCTCTGCAATCAGCTGAGCGCCATAACAAATGCCCAAAATAGGAATGCCAAGTTCGTAAATCTGCGGGTCGAGCACAGGCGCGCCTTCCACATGAACGCTCGCTGGGCCACCAGAAAGAATGATCGCAATTGGCTTGTGTTTGAGCACCTCTTGCGCAGTGATCTTGTGGGGCACGATCTCTGAATAGACCTGAGCCTCACGAACGCGGCGGGCAATCAATTGGGCGTATTGGGCACCAAAATCCACCACCAACACGACTTGTTGGTCGTGAGCGAGTTGATTTGCCATAGTGACCAAAGACTGTAGTTGAACAGTGGCAATTCAGCCCTAGAGATGGAACGATAGTGATGCATGCAATTTGTACAAACAACTCCTGATCTTCTTCCCGGCACTGTGCCTGACCCGTATGGTGGGCGCAACGCCAGCGAATGCATCGGCCTCTACCCAAAACCAGGTTGTGGCAGAGAGCCTGTGTTGTCTGGGGACCGTGGTGGCTCAATGCAATACGCCACTTTCGGAATCATGATCGCCGCGCTTGTTGTGATTGGCGTGCGCATTTCGCGCAGCATCATCAAGCGTGATCGCGCACGTGACGAAGCATTGGGGCTCAACGACTAGTTTTGGTGTGTGCCAGCAAACCAAAACGCCTTAAAAAACCAAGGCGTTCTTGGAATAGTGCTCGCATTGATCAGTTCATCTCTCTACGGCATCACGCCAATTTTTGTCTACCACGCCTTTGAATATGGGGCGGATCCATTTGGGTTGATGACATCGCGCTACTACATCGCAACCATTGTGCTTTTTGCAATTCGCACAGTGCGATTTGGTCGAACAAAGTGGCCAACACCAAAAACATCCATCCAGCTTTTCCTTCTTGGCGCGATTGGCCTGTATGCCAACAGCGTGTGCATGTTTAACGCGCTCAAACATTTACCAAGCGGTTTGTCAATGGTGATTTTCTTCTTCTATCCAATTGTTGTTGTGTTGTTTGGATGGGCGCTCTACAAACACAAACCGCCAGCAGTTATCTGGCCCTGTCTTGCGACAACAATCATTGGTGTGATCTTGAGTGCTAGCGACGTTTCTGGCGGACAAATGAAAGGCGTCATCTATATCGTGATTGGCGCATTTGCATACGCGTTTTATTCAGTGCTCGCTGGTGCGGTCATGCCTCGAGCCGAACTCACCACCGGTTTAATGCTCGTGTTTGCCGGCGCAGGATTTTCGTTCTCTGTTATCTGGTTGCTCAATCCACCAGGGTTACCAACCACCATGCCGTATGTCGCAGATGTATGGCTACCCGCTCTCGAGATTGGACTTGTGGGCACGATCGGCGCAATGGGCGTTTTCTTTGCGGGCATGAATCGCATCGGTGCAAGCAAAAGTGCGGTGATCCAAACTTGGGAAGTATTGGTCGCAGGTCTCACCGGCATGATTTTCCTCAATCAAGATTTCACCCTCCGACAGGTATTTGGCGGTGTCTTGATCTTGGGTGGCGTGCTCCTACTCACGCGCGCCGAGATCAAACGGGGCGAAAACCTGCCGCAATCTGCCCACGCCTAGAAGCCCAAAAGAACCCTTAGCCTTGTGGGTACATAGCAATTTGAGTATTTCTTGCAGGGTTGGGTGAAATCCCCTACCGGCGGTTAAAGCCCGCGAACCTCACGAGCAATCGTGTGGTTGATCTGGTGAAATTCCAGGGCCGACGGTCAGAGTCCGGATGGGAGCAAGAAGACGAAAGTTGTGTTTGCGCGTACCACGGAATGCTCTTGTGGCATTCCATTGTTGCTGCGCACGCATTGCGCTCGTCGTCCTTGCCCTGCCCCGCCTGAGGTGCTTGAAGCGCAACGACGAAAGAGACGACTGTAATGACTACCAACGACGAAGGCATGATGCGACTAGCAGTTGATACTGCTGTTGACGCACGCTTGCGCAGTCGTCCGAATCCTTGGGTTGGTGCAGTCGTTGTTGCAACCGATGGCCAAGTGTTTTGTGGCGCACCAATGCAACCAGGTGAAGCACACGCCGAAGTAGTGGCGCTACAAGCAGCAGGCACAAACACTCATGGCGCCACGTTGTACACCACGCTCGAACCATGCAGCCACACCGGAAGAACCGGCCCGTGTACACGAGCAATTATCGATGCGAAAATTGCTCGTGTAGTTATAGGCGTGGTTGACCCCGACAAACAAGTCGCAGGCAACGGCATCAAACAGTTGCGAGATGCAGGTATCACTGTCGATGTTGGTGTCGAGCAACAACTCGTCGAGCAACAACTTGCGCCATATCTGCACCACCGTCGCACCGGCAGGCCATATGTCATTTTGAAAATGGCAATGACACTCGATGGTCGCGTCGCGCTACCCGACAACTCGCAGTGGATTACGGGCGAGACTGCTCGCAAGCGAGTGCATCAACTGCGAGCAGAAAGTGACGCAATTTTGGTTGGCGCTGGCACCGTGCGCGCCGACAACCCGTCGCTCACAACTCGCGATGTTCACGGCCCATCACCACGTCGCGTTGTCCTTGGCAACGTCTCCCCCACCGACAAAGTAAACCCTTGCCTCGAGTGGAATGGGTCGCTTCCCGATCTGCTCGACACACTTGGGAACGAAGGCGTTATTCAGTTGATGGTCGAAGGCGGACCACGAGTTGCTACCTCGTTTCACAACGAGCAACTCATCAATCAATACGTATTACATCTCGCGCCAATCATTGCCGGTGGCAACGAAACATCTAATGCACTCATTGAATCAACTGACATGTCACCGATGATGAACGGTCACATTGTCTCTACCCAAGTTCTTGACAACGACATCGAAATCATTCTCGAACCAACTTCAACTATTACTTACTGATATCAAAGGACACCCAATGAACACAACCCAACATTCACCGGACAACGGAATGGCCCCAATTGAGGACGTCATAGCCGCGATCGCGCGTGGTGAGATGATCGTGATGGTCGATGACGAAGATCGCGAAAACGAAGGCGACTTGATCATGGCCGCGCAATTTGCCACAGCCGAAAAAATCGCATTTATTGTGCGCCACACATCTGGCGTGGTTGTTGCTCCCCTCTCTGGTGAGCGCTGCGACGACTTGCGCTTGCCTCTCATGGTTGACCACAACACCGAGAGTCACCGCACCGCATTCACTATCTCGGTCGATATTTTGGAGGGCACAACAACTGGCATCTCAGCCGCGGATCGCGCGGCAACATTGCGTGGATTGGCAGACCCAAAAATCGCTCATGGTGCATTTGCTCGCCCAGGTCATATCTTTCCGTTGCGCGCTCGCGAAGGTGGCGTGCTCAAACGAGCAGGCCACACCGAGGCCGCTGTCGACTTGGCGCGCATGGCTGGTTGCGAACCTGCAGGAATCATTTGTGAGATTCAAAATGATGACGGCACCATGTCGCGTTTGCCAGACCTGCGCAAATTTGCGGCCGAACACAATCTGTTGTTGTCATCTATTGCAGACTTGATCAATTATCGCCGACACAACGAGCGACTCGTCGAGCGCATGGGTTCTGCTGCTGTTCCCACCGAATGGGGCGGCTTCACATGCGTTGCATATCGCAACACTGTCGACGACATTGAGCATCTTGCATTTGTAAAAGGCACTGTAGATGACGGCAAGCCAGTGCTCACCCGAGTACACAGCGAGTGTCTCACTGGAGACGTTTTTGGTAGCAAGCGTTGCGACTGCGGCCCACAACTTGCCGCAGCGATGCAACAAATTGATGCAGAAGGTCGCGGCGTTGTTGTGTACTTGCGAGGCCACGAAGGACGCGGCATCGGCATTGGTCACAAGATTCGCGCATACTCATTGCAAGACCAGGGCTTTGACACTGTGGATGCAAATACAGAACTTGGTTTGCCTGTCGACAGCCGTGAATACGGCATTGGTGCACAAATTTTGGCCGACCTCGGAATTCGAGAGTTGCGCCTGATGACCAACAACCCTGCAAAGTACGGCGGCATTGCTGGCTACGGACTTTCGATTGTCGAGCGTGTGTCACTCAGCATCTTGGAGACTCCAGAGAATGCTTCATACTTGCGCACCAAGCGCGACCGCATGGGCCATGTATTTGACGGATCAGATATAGACAAGGTAAGGAAACAACAAAACGAGAAGGGCAAATCATGACCACATTTGAAGGTCTTCATGACGGAAAAGGAATGCGCGTTGGCATTGTGTGCTCGCGCTTCAACGAGTTCATTGTCACTGCCCTACTCGACGGTGCAAAGCGTGGGTTGAGTGCGCATGGCGTGAGTGAAAGCGATGTTGATGTTGTGTGGGTGCCAGGCGCATTTGAAATCCCCATCGCAACAAAAGCAATGGCCACAAGCGGTCGCTACGACACACTCGTCACGCTCGGTGCAGTCATCCGTGGCGAAACCGCGCACTTCGAATATGTTGCGGGCCCAGTTGCCGACTCGATCGCACAAATTCAGCTCGAGACGGGCATGCCAATCGGCTTCGCTGTGCTCACTGTGGAAAATGTCGAGCAAGCAGTTGAGCGCTCTGGCCCAGGCGCTGGTAACAAGGGCGAAGAGGCTGCAATCGGAGCCATCGAGATGGCCAATGTGTTGAAGGCGCTGCGCTAAACATTTTTTGCACAACCGCCACTCACGCGGCACACATTGACGTAACTCACAGGAATTCTCTTGTAAGTGAAAGGCGATCATTATGGGTCTTGTGCTCAGCATGCTCGTTGCGGTCACGAGCGTATTGCCCGCCCAACTTCCCCTCGATGCTTCCCCGGTTCCCGTGTTATCCAATGTTGATGCGGTGCGCCACATCGAGTTCGACCTCGACATCACCACATTTACACGACAACGGTTTTCTTTACGACGTCAATACCCCACTCTCAACTGGACATCGGACGGCTGCTCTGCACCAATCGTTGGAAGCCAAGGAAGATCGTTCAACTTTCGCGCAGCATGTGATCGACATGACTTTGGCTACCGAAACTTTAAGGCACTTGCAATTTTTGACACCTCGACACGAAAGCTGATTGATGAGCAATTACACCGAGACATGAATACCTATTGCAGCTCTCAACGCCGCACGTTTAAGGTGCGCTGCATTGCGTGGTCAGAAATCTTTTACACAATGGTGCGTGCAGCCGGCGGACCGTGACTAATCGGCAAGACCGATTGAGATGATCTGGTAGAGCATCCGACCAGTGGCACCCCAAATCGTTTCATCATCCAAGTGAAAAAAGTGAAGACGAAATTGATTTGGTGGTTCTCCCCACTGCTCTTCTGCGTACGTATCTAGACGCACCAAATCGGCAACCGGAACCGTAAAGACCCTGTCCACTTCGGCGTTGCGCGCATGGAGTGAAGGTTTGTTTTTGAGTAAACCACCGATGGGCACAATGTGACTCTTGCTCACATAGGTATTCAGCGAAGTGAGCTGACCAATGATCTCAACATGATTTGGGTCGAGAT
>CANGZK010000075.1 GCA_947458565.1 Acidimicrobiaceae bacterium | reverse complement strand
TAGCAGCATCCTTAATCAAATCTCCGGCAGAAAGTGCAACGCCGTTCGAAACAGTTGCAACCAGTGCAACGCCGCCTGAGTCTGTAACGCCTCCCAACACGACAAGGTTCACTTGTGTGTCTTGACGTATGGCAAGAGCCAACTCGCGCAAATCATTTGGCGAAATTCCATCAACTCGTGCGACCACCACCCCGTTTACATGTTTTGCTGCGAGTCCACCTGCAAGCGGTCGGGCTTGGGCACCACGCAACTGCTTTATTTCATCTTGCAGACCTTTGATCTCGGTCAATTTGCGTTTAACAGTTGCAACCATGTCTGCCGCATTGGCACCCAACAAGTCTGCCGCAGAATTCAATGTGCGTGATGTTCCCAACACGAAATTCAGTGCGTTCTCACCAGTTACTGCTTCAATGCGGCGAAGATTTGATCCAATTGAAGACTCTGCCACAATCTTGATGAGGCCGATATCACCCGTGGCCCGAACATGTGTGCCACCGCACAACTCGATTGAATTTCCCGCCTCTAAAACACGGACCATGTCGCCGTATTTGTCGCCAAAGAACGCAATTGCTCCTGCCGCAGTTGCTTCGTCTTTAGATGTTTCATAATTTCGTGTTTGGGTGTTGCGCAGCACTTCGCCATTGGCAAGACGCTCAATCTGCTCGATCTCGTCTTGCGTGACGCTGGCGTAATGACTGAAGTCAAATCGAAGTCGTTCATCTGACACCAATGATCCAGCCTGCTTGACATGCTCTCCCAACACCTGGCGAAGGGCCCAGTGCAAAACATGTGTTGCAGTGTGGTTTCGGCGAGTCGCGTCACGAACAGTTACATCAACAGATGCCTGTATTTGCTGGCCAGGTTCAAAAACTCCGCGAGTCATCTCGCATGTATGTTTTCGCAACCCAGGCAGTGCAAACGTTGTGTCAACTACTCTCGCTTCGCCCGTTGAAGATGTAAGAACACCCGTATCACCGACCTGACCACCACTTTCAGCATAAAAGGCCGTGACATCAAGAAAAATCTCAACGGTGTTAACACCATCGGACGAGTCACCCACAACAGGCAACACAGCGAGCACCGTGCTAGTTGAATCTGTTGTTTCATATCCGACGAATGTCGTCGTGCCATGTTGCTCCATCACAGCCCTATAACTCTCAACCGATGATGCATCAACAGATGCGCCCTTACGTGCGCTCTTGGCACGCTTGCGTTGCGCAGACATTTCTTTTTCAAAACCTTCCACATCAACTTCAACATTGCGCTCACTAGCAATTTCTTGAGTCAGTTCGAGTGGAAAGCCATATGTGTCATGCAACAAGAAAGCGGTGCTTCCACCGAGCTTTTTCGAACCGCCCGATAGCTCATCTTCAAGAATCGTGACACCAGTCTTCAGAGTCTGACGGAAACTCTCTTCTTCTTTGGTTAATACTCCCAAGATGAAGTCTTTATTTGCATCAAGCTCTGGATACGCAGAACGCATGACTTCAAGAGCCGTCTCCGTCAATTTCGGCATGACCAATTTTTCAGTGCCCAACAAATACGCGTGACGCACTGCTCGACGAATGATTCGTCGTAGTACATATCCCCGACCTTCGTTTGACGGGAACACACCGTCATTAACGAGCATGGTTGCCGACCTTGCATGCTCTGCCAACACGCGCAAACTAAAACTGTCTCGGTCGTCGTAATCGCCAGCACGATATTTGGCGGACGTCAGGGATTGCGCTTGTTGAACAAGCGGGAACAACACATCTGTTTCCCACACCGAATCGGTTCCTTGCATCAACGCAAGAATTCTTTCCAATCCTGCTCCGGTGTCAATTGATGGCTTTGGTAATGGCGTGCGTGACCCATCCTTGGCTTGGTTGAACTGCATAAACACCAAGTTCCAAAATTCGAGGAAACGATCACCCTTTTTGTCATTGAGTGGTCCTCCGTCGGGACCGAAGGCAGCACCGCGATCAATGTGAATCTCTGAGCATGGCCCACAAGGACCGGTGTCACCCATCTGCCAAAAGTTGTCTGCATCGCCAAGTCTCTGAATGCGGTTCATCGGCACACCAACGACATCGTGCCAAATTTGCTCAGCCTCATCGTCGCTCTCGTGCACTGTGATCCACAGTTGGTCGCCATCAAAACCAAAAACTTCGGTTACGAGTTCCCATGACCAAGGGATCGCATCAGATTTGAAATAATCACCGAAGCTAAAGTTGCCCATCATTTCGAAGAACACGAGATGTCGCTTGGTGCGCCCAACATCATCGAGATCGTTGTGCTTCCCACCTGCTCGTGCACACTTTTGAACGCTGACAGCGCGTTTGTAAGGTGCTGCTTCGTCTCCAACGAAAAATGGCTTGAACGGCACCATTCCCGCAACGGTAAAGAGCACCGATGGGTCGTGCGGAATCAGACTTGCAGACTGAACCGGCGAATGGCCTTTGGACGCAAAGAAACCAGTAAAGGCTTCACGGAGTTGCTGAGCCGAAGTGATTGAACTTTTGTTTGCCGACATTTGACACAAGTCTAGTTGTCGAGCGGTGCGGCCTTACTTGATATTGCTTCGCGAAGCCTCGCTCTGACCGTCCACAAAACTGCTTTCTTTGGCGCGCAGGTTACGCACAATCTCCACACCCTGGGTGGCCAATTTGACTGCGCCATCGTACAAATCACTTGCCACCTGAGCAGGTGTGATTTGGCTTGCGGCATCCCGTGCCTTTTCCTTGACGTAGCGCCAACCGAATACTCCAGCGAGAACTCCCATCGAAAACCAAAACAGACGCTTCATCATCTCAAACCACCTCGTTGTGTGCCGACTACCAAACTTCGCTCAACTAACTGTGCGGCGGCTTGTAATACGGATCACTCCGCCGCACCGACCCTTCAGTCTGCGCAGGAAGATAGTCCTGTTCCACTTTCTGACTCGAATTCTTATTGCTACTGGCCTTTTCGCCAGGTTGCTCATCGTGGGGCGAACGGTATTCGGTGCCATGACCCAATACTTCGGCTCCCGCATAATGGGCATCCCGCAAATGTGCAGGAACCTCGACATCAACGCCTTGTCGAATATCGCTTCGCGCATTCCATATCGCAACAGCGGAGCCATTGCTCTTCGGCGCTTGAGCAAGATATACGACAGATTGTGCGAGGTTGAGTTGTGCTTCAGGCAATCCGACATGATCAACTGCTTGCGCTGCAGCTACTGCGACAACAAGTGCTTGTGGGTCTGCCATGCCTATATCTTCAGACGCCAAGATGATGAGGCGGCGTGCGATAAAGCGAGGATCATCTCCCGCTTCAAGCATTCGTGCAAGCCAAAAAATTCCAGCATCAACGCTGCTCCCTCGAATACTTTTAATAAAAGCAGAGACAACGTCATAGTGATCATCTCTGCCGTAATTCAGAGCGCTCACACCAAGCGCCGACTCAACATGAGCGATCGTCACCTTGTTTGGCCGAGCCAATGCACACGCAACTTCAAGAGCGGTTAAACCTTGTCGTCCATCTCCGGCTGCACGTTGAGAAAGTATTGTCAGAGCGTCATCGTCGGCCGTCATGCCTTCTGCCGCTAAACCTCGTTCCAACAAACTTCTAATTGCCCCAACGCCAAGCATCTCAAGGCGAAACATTGTGCTTCGACTTCGCAACGGACCATTAACTTCGAAGAACGGATTCTCTGTAGTTGCACCAATCAGCGTGATGATTCCACTTTCAACCGAAGGAAGCAGCGCATCTTGTTGCGACGTCGAAAAGCGATGAATCTCGTCAACAAAAACAATTGTTGAACGGCCGTGTTGCCCCAGTCGGTCTGTTGCTCGCTCAATTGCTTCACGAACGTCTTTGACACCCGATGTCACTGCAGACAATCTTTCAAATGCACGATTGGTGCTTGATGCAACGACCTCGGCAAGAGTTGTCTTGCCTGTGCCTGGTGGCCCCCACAAGATGACCGACGACATTCGGTCAGCTTCAATCAGTTTGCGCAAAGGAGCACCCTGTGCGATCAAATGCTCTTGACCAACAATTTCATCCAAGGTGCGAGGTCGCAGCCGCGCTGCAAGTGGCGCCTGCGATCGCAGCCTGTCAGCAACTGCTGCAGTGAAAAGATCGTCGGCCTGAGTCAAGCGAACGTGCTCGCTAGCTCTTTGCTGGCGGAGGCAACAAACGAATGCCCAACTCGTTGAGCTGAGCAGGATCAACAGGAGTAGGAGCATTTGTCATTGGATCGCTCCCCGACTGGGTTTTTGGAAAAGCAATCACTTCGCGAATGTTTTCTTCTCCAGCCAAAATTGCCACAAGTCGATCGGTTCCGAATGCAAATCCACCGTGTGGCGGTGCACCGTATTTGAATGGTTGCAAAAAGAAACCAAATCGACGATCAGCATCCTCATCCGAGATGCCAAGCTGCCTGAAAACACGTCGCTGCATCTCTGGATCATGAATCCGGATTGACCCAGAGCCAAGCTCCCAGCCATTGAGGACCAAGTCGTACGCAAGTGCACGCACGCTCATTGGGTCTGTTTCAAGACGCTCGATGTCATCTGGGTGTGGCTGACAAAACGGATGGTGTCCTGGTTGAGGCTTCCCTGTTGTAGCGTTGATGCCGACAAACAACGGAAAGTCGATGACCCAGACATAACGGTATGGACCCTCATGGACTGGTGGACGACCAATGTCATTGCGCAAATGTCCAAGCACTTCGCATGACGTTGACCATTCGTCCGCCACCAGCAACAGCAGGTCGCCCGACTTTGCTTGCATTTGCTGCAACAGCGCAGCACGTTCAGTGTCGCTCAAAAATTTGGCGACTGGAGAGTCCAAGGCAAGGTCATCACCAACCTTGATCCAGACCAAACCCTTCGCGCCCATTTGCTTTGCGCGATCGGTAAATGCATCCAACTTGCTACGTCCAGATGCGGCAGCCTCTGGGTACGTTGCTGCATCAACTCGCAAACCTTTAATCGATTTCGCTGTAGCAAAAGCCTTAAATTCGGTTGCTGCGAATACATCGGTGAGTTCGATCAGTTCCATTCCAAAGCGCAAGTCTGGCTTGTCACTACCAAAACGATTCATCGCATCGTGCCACGTAATTTGTTCAATCGGTGGCGGAGTCTGACCAAGTGCAGCCTCGGCTGCAGCAACAACTGCTTGGCTAATCGCGGCCAGCACATCGTCTTTGGTCACGAAGCTCATTTCGGCATCGAGTTGCATGAACTCGTATTGTCGATCTGCTCTCAAGTCTTCGTCGCGCAAGCATCGAGCAATTTGGTAGTAGCGGTCGATTCCAGCAACCATCAGCAATTGCTTCCACAACTGTGGCGACTGTGGCAATGCATAAAACGAACCGGGTTCTTTTCGGGATGGAACCAAAAATTCGCGCGCACCCTCTGGGGTGGATGGCATCAAAAATGGGGTTTCTACTTCAACAAAGTTTTGGACTTCCATGGCGCCACGAATAGCCGAGTTGACCTTTGCACGTATCCGCAAGTTCTTTTGCATCCGCTCGCGTCGAATATCGAGATAGCGAAACTTGAGGCGAACACCTTCATCCACATCGTCGGCGCGAGCATCGATTGGGAACGGTGGAGACTCTGCAGCATTGAGCACTGTGAGCTGACACTCAACCATTTCGATGCCACCAGTTGGAAGGTTGGCGTTGACTGTTCCTTCGGGGCGAGCCTGAACTTTGCCGGTGATCTGCACCACCCACTCGTTGCGAACATCTTTCACATCGCTGACCACACACCTGGCCTTTCTTGACGTGCGTGACTATTCCGGCGTAGTGCAGTGTGTGGTCAGCGTTGCGAGCAT
>CANGZK010000074.1 GCA_947458565.1 Acidimicrobiaceae bacterium | reverse complement strand
CAGATACGGCATGATATGCGCGTTCAACTTGTGCAAACTGTTCAACGACCTCCGGTGGAGCAACATCGCCAATAGAAACGAGAGACGACAGTAAGACCGCAAACATACTTTGCAATTGTCGGGCCGATACATCAGACATCGCTACAACGGCGGAATCAACAGCAACGATCGAGCTTTCCAATTCGGGTGCCCTGCTGCACACAGCTGTAGCGGCGCCAGATTGCGAACAACTCGCGGCCAATATCGAAACAAGCGAGACCAAGGCAACTCTGTAAATTTTTTGCGAAATCACAATTCGAGATTACTTTGCGTGCTCGCTACCCAGGTCTCATACTGTTTTGCATAAGGGCCAAGTGCAGCAAGGAGCTGTTGGTGCGATCCGTCTTCAACAATTCGGCCTCGCTCAAGCAGAATAACTCGATCTGCTCTTGCGGCAGTTGAAAGACGATGGGCTATCGAAACAGTCGTTCTGCCCTTTGCCAATTTGCTTAATGCTTTCGAGATTCGGACTTCGGTGAGAGCATCAACAGATGAAGTCGCCTCGTCCAAAATCAGCACATCTGGTCGAACGACGGCAGCGCGCACAAGAGCAATCAACTGTCGCTCTCCAGCAGAAAGCGAAGATCCGCGTTGTCCAACGTTGGTGTGTATCCCTTGTGGAAGAGCGTCCAACCAGTCATCTATCTCAAGATCGCTGAACACTTCCAACAATTGACCGTCAGTTGCATCTGGTAAGGCGAATCTCAAGTTGTACGCGATTGATTCAGCAAAAAGAAAAGGTTCCTGAGGCACGACAATCAATCGGCGTCTCAAGTCGTCATTGCCGACACGGTGCAGGGGTACGCCACCCAACATGACCGATCCAACAGTCGGATCCGCTAAACGGGCAATCAATCGCGCAAGAGTCGTCTTCCCAGAACCTGATGGTCCGACGAGTGCAATGTGTTGACCGCCAGGAATATGTAAGTTGATCGAATTCAGAACCGGTGTGTCATCATCTTCGTCTAGGCGCGAACCGTAGGCGAAACTGACGTCTACAAAATCAATCGACAAGTCACCCTTGGGCAGTTCGATCGGCATCGATGGTTGTGGCGGCCCAATCGGTGTATCCAACACTCCGAGAACTCTGCGCAAACTTGCGACAGCACTTTGTGTTTGGTCGATGACCTCGGTGAACTCGGCAATAGGTTCCAGGAATCGATATGTCAAAAATACAAACCCAACTAGAGCACCAGCACTCAATCCGCCTGCAGGACCGATGAGCAAACCCGCACCGACAACCGCCATAACAGTGAACACAGCAAAAACTTCTCCAGACGGGAAGAGAAATGCTCCGATAACACCCGCTCGAATGTTGCTGTCTCCCCTGTTGCGAACATCCTTGGCGACAGTGTTAATCATCTGATTAGTTGCGTCGTACGCCCGCAATGTCTCGGCACCTGAAACCATCTCGCTGAACACTCCTAGCAATTCTGCGTTGCGTTCCCGTGAAATATTGTGTGCATGCACCAAACGTGATTGAACTAAACGCAGCACGAGCACAAGTGGCGCCGAAACCAAAAAGGCAACTACAGCCAAACGCCAGTCATATGCGAGCATCACGCTTGCAACAGCAATCATCTGAGAACCATCAAGCAACAGTGACAATCCACCCCACGAGAAGAACATTGTCAATGTTTCGATATCGCTAGTCACACGAGATACAAGAGCACCTCTCTTCTCATCGTTGTGGTCGGCAAGGCTCAAACGATGAATGTGGTCAAAGAGCTTTATTCGAAGTGTAAAAAGACCCTCTTCTGCTCGCGTACCGAGTCGCTTAGTTGCCACCCGAAGTGATGCTGACGAAATGAGCACAAAACCAGAACCAATTAGTCCGAGCCAAGCAATATATGCGACGCGAATATTGCCTATTTGCAAACCGTTATCAATGCTCAGTTGAATAAGAATTGGTATAACCAATCGTGCGCCAGTACCAATGAACGCAAACAGCAACGTAAGACCGATGCCGCTTGACAGGGCCGGCGCAACACGCATTCCCCTGCCGATAGTTCGAGCTGAGCCAAACCTATGTACTGGTTCGCTCACAACCCACCCTGCTCCCTGTCGTGTTCAAACGACTGCATAAGTGAGCGATAGTTCTCATTAGCAACTATTAATGCCTCATGGTGGCCCTGATCACTGAGCTTTCCATTTTCTATAAAGACCACTTCATCGGCAAGAGCAATCGTCGATGGACGTGATGCAACGATAACCGTGGTGACGATTGTTTCTGATGCTCGCAAGCGCTCAATCACGGTTGATTCTGTAACGGTGTCTAAAGCCGAAGTCGTGTCATCCAACAATAGAACGGCACTTTCTTGCGCTATGGCTCGAGCAAGAGCAATCCTCTGTCTTTGTCCTCCGCTCAAATTGATGCCCCGCTCACCGATAACAGTGTCGACACCATTATCACGTGCCCCGATGAAATCATCTGCCGCAGCCAGAAACAATGAGTTGTGCAAAACAGAATCGGACAGTAAGCGCCCCATATCAATATTGTTCCGAATCGTTCCTGAGAACAAGAAAGGTTCCTGAAAAACGATCGAAGAACTGCGGTTTGCAATCGACACCATTCCTTGATCTGGCTGCAGTAGACCTGCCATCACGCTCAGCAAAGTTGATTTGCCAGAGCCCGTTGCGCCGACAATTACAACAGTCTTGCCCGCTGCAATTTCCAATGTGATGTCAACCAGGACTGCGGGAAGGTCATCGGCATATCGAAACGTAATGCCATCCAATCGCACACCAACATCGGTGTTGCTGGTTAACACCAGTGTTAGCGGGTCTCTCATCGTCGGCTCATCCAATACTTCGCGGACACGTTTGTATCCACTTGCAGAGTGCGGAACAGAACTCAATACATATCCGATGATCCGAAGAGGAAAAATCAGCAGCGTAAACAGATAAATGAAGCTAGTTAACTCACCTACCGACATACTTTTTGACTCAACTCTCATTGCGCCAATTACCAATAACAAAATATTCACGAGAGACGGAACTCCGTCTAGCAAAGCTTCAAATGTTGACCTCGCGGAAACAGCTCGAATCCTTGCATCTTTCAACCTCGTAGATATCACGGACAAGCGCCGAGTTTCGCGCTCCTCAGCACCAAATGCTTTCACCACCATCACTCCATCAAAACTTTCGTGAACGGCTGACGAAAGTGCACCCAACTCGTGCTGAGCGGTGTCGTAATGCTTGTCAATTCTCCGCTGGTATCCGACATTGAGAAGCAGCAATATCGGTATAACGGAAATAGCCACCAAGCCAAGTGGTACATCGACAACGATGAGCCATCCTCCCGTGAGAAAAACAAGTAGGACCACAGAAGTGCTGAATGGTAAGGGGCCCAGCACTTCCGCAGCCGCATCGGAGTCGACACCAACACGAGCCACTAAGTCTCCGGTCATCTTCTTCTTGTGCCACGACACTGGCTGCTTCATGATTTGTCTCACGAGCAACATCGAAATCGACTCGACCGTTCTCCAGTTACTGACGCCTGCAAAACTCCTACGAACAACGACACCGAATGCTCTCAGCAATCCGATGCCTATGACAATCGATGCTCCGATGAAATACACGCCAGCGTCAATTTTCCCGCTATCAAACCTCGGCAAAATAATGCGGTCAACGAGGTAGGTAACACCAAAACTAGAGGCCACTGTACAAACTGCGTAGATGGAGGCTCCACCAACGGCTAACGCAAAAATGCGCGGATGAAATCTCAGCAAATCGCGCACCAACACGAATCCGACGCGCAGACGGCTTTGAGAGTGCAAGTCCTCGACTACTTCATCATTTGCCATGCCAGCAGTCTAATGAATCTAATAAATGTGACTGATCACACATTTGTTCATCAGGTTGAGCGCAATTCATCCGAATCACGTACGATCACATCGTGGCGATTTCACTGATCGAGGAATCTTGAAACGAATAATCGGTCGATCATCCATTGCTCTTGCAATAGTGCTTCTACTGATGATGTGGATTTACGCATTGTTTTTCGCATCCAAAGAGGTCGCCAATGAAATTGGTGACCAAGCTTGGACTGAACGGGCAGAACTTATTTGTCAGGATGCAGCAGATGAACGAATTGCTCTAGCGGATTTTCGGCCCCTCAATGAATCTGGAGCTGATGCCCTTGCAGAGCGATCCAAATTAGTCGATTTGGCTACGGACACACTTGAACGAATGTTGGGAAAACTCGAGGAGACAACTCCGTCTGATGCAAAAGGTCAGGAACTCATTCCGTTGTGGATAGCCGACTACCGTTCATACATATCAGACCGTCGTGCGTACGCCGAAGATTTGCGACTTGGCACCAATGTTCCATTCGGGGAATCAATTGTGATGGGGATTCCATTGAGCGAGAAAATTTCAACATTTGCGGCTGACAACGCTATGACGTCGTGTAAGCCGCCGATGGATCTCTCGATCTAAAATTGGTCGGCTGGCTTCCATCCACTCGCTGACGAATACTGTTTAACAATTCGCGCGGGGGCACCAACAGCAACGCAAAAATCGGGCAACATACCGGTCACAACTGAATTGGCACCCACCGCAACATGTTTGCCGATAGTTGCTCCAGGCAGAACCACAACCCCTACACCAAGCCATGATCCATCACCTATAGAAACTGGACGTTCAGTTTGTGTTTGTTGAGAAATTGGAATCTCGATGTTCTCATAACCATGGTTTTGATCGGTGATGTATACGTGGTGTCCTGTCCAGACGTCATTTCCGATGTCGATTGACAGATGCCCAACGATGCCGCTGCCGCGCCCAATAAGGCATCGATCACCAATTCGCACCACAGGATCGGTGAGGCAAACTTGGCCAGGAACCATCCCAGCAGACAATGCAACGTGCGACCCAATCATCGTGTCCGCTCCGATATGGATGTACCGTTCGTTAAAAATTGTGGTTTGAGGAAAACAAATAATGCTCCCCTCCCCAAACTTTCCAAATCGTTTGCCCTTCATCGTCTCGGGTCCAATAGCGCCGTACAGACCCATAAATTCCCAGAGTCGTGACGACCCACGTTCCAAGAGTGGGTGGAAAAGCTTGGTGAGGCGAAGAAGTGGCCGGCGCAACATGCACTCAAAATCTAATGGGTAGCCTGATCGAATGTCTTTGATAAACACCCCATGTGGTCAACTTCGCGGTGTCAGAACACCATCAGGGGTCTCCGTATATAAAGGGATTCGATTTGCAACCGCCGAACGCCTCGAACCGCCCATCCTCGTTTCGAGTTGGAATGGCGTATACGACGCACTCACGGTGGGACCCGAGTGCCCTCAAACAGAAAGCCAGCTTCGTCAGTTGCTCAATGCCGATGAATCGGGACAAAGCGAAGATTGTCTATTTCTGAATATCACATCTCCTGAATCAAACACTTCTCAACTTCCTGTTTATGTTTGGGTCCATGGAGGTGGATTCACCAACATCACTCCACCTTTGTCGTGGAATGAGTCAGAGCGCCTGTCTGTCCAAGGTGACGCTGTCGTAGTCACGCTGAGTTACCGGCTCGGTGCGTTCGGTTTTCTTGGCAATCTAAATTTGGGAATTCTTGATCAAGTTGCCGCGTTGCAATGGGTTAGGCAAAATATTTCAGCCTTTGGTGGTGATCCACAGAATGTCACTATCTTCGGTCAATCAGCAGGTGGCTGCAGTGTTGTCGCACTGATGGCTGCACCTTCCGCTAAAGGACTTTTTTCACGCGCATGGGCAATGAGTCCGTCCCTGGGTCAATTGCGTTCTTCTGAACTTGCGCTCAAATCTCAAGAGAAATTCTTACAGAATGCCAACGCTTCTAGTTTGGACGAGCTAAAAACCCT
>CANGZK010000073.1 GCA_947458565.1 Acidimicrobiaceae bacterium | reverse complement strand
GCGCGAACCCGAAGGACATCGAGTTTTTCGCCCGTGCCCAAAAAGAGTTGAAACTGACGACATCGACGCTGGTGGCCTTTGGTTCGACACGACGTCCACTTGGAAAAGTGGATGATGACCCAACACTGCGCAACTTGATCGAATCGAATACCCCTGCCGTGTGCATCGTTGCAAAATCATCTGACTATCACGTCGAGCAGGCATTGCAGACAACGCTCGACGAGGGCTTGGCCATGATTGGCGACTCTGTGAAGTTCTTGCATGGTGCTGGTCGACAAGTACTTGTTGATATGGAACATTTCTTCGACGGTTACAAGAGCAACCCAGAATTTTCCCTGCGCGCGCTTGAGTCTGCGATCATCAATGGCGCAACGCACTTGGTGTTGTGCGACACAAATGGTGGCTCGTTGCCATTTGAAGTGCAAGACATCGTTGGCGCAGTGCAACGACACGTTGGCAATGACGTCATCATTGGTATCCATTGCCACGACGACACGGGTTGCGCGGTAGCCAACTCGCTTGCTGCAGTACACAGTGGTGCACGCCATGTTCAGGGAACATTAAATGGTCTCGGTGAGCGCACGGGTAACACCAACTTGACCACAGTGATTCCAAACTTGCAGCTCAAGCTTGGATATACCTGCTTGCCGGACGGCAGACTCGAGCGCATCACTGCAGTGAGCAACTATGTGGCAGAAGTTTTGAATCGTCCATTGAATCCGCAAGCTCCATACGTTGGCTCAGGTGCGTTTGCGCACAAAGCTGGTTTGCATGTGTCAGCAATTGCTCGCGCAAAAGATGCATATGAACACGTGGCACCGGAACTCGTAGGTAACGGAACCCGTTTCTTGGTTTCAGAAATGGCTGGACGCGCAACTATCACGATGAAGGCCGAAGAGCTTGGCCTTGCAATGGACGGACCGGCAGTCAACCAAGTAATCGACGACTTAAAGCGCCTTGAGCACGAGGGCTATCACTTTGAAGCAGCCGATGCATCGCTCGAACTGTTGATGCGTCGTGCCGCTGGATGGGAACAGAATTTCTTCAAGGTGGATTCGATGCGAGTCATCACAGATGAATCAGCAAAGGGCGATTTCACTACCGAAGCAACTGTCAAAGTGTGGATCGGCGATGCACGAGAAGTGTTTACCGCAGAGGGCAATGGTCCGGTTAATGCCATTGACACAGCCCTTCGCGCAGCACTTGCCAAGAATTTCCCACAACTCTCGAAAGTGCACTTGACCGACTACAAAGTGCGCATTCTTGATTCTGGATCAGCAACTGGCGCAGTGACACGTGTGCTCATCGACGCAACAAACGGCGATCGCACCTGGACAACGATCGGTGTGTCGGCAAACATCATCGAAGCCTCATGGCGTGCACTTGAAGAGTCGCTCGTATTCGGCTTGCTGCACTCGACCAACAACTAGGCTCAAAGCCGTATGGCTGCTCCAAAACACACCCCAGTTCTTCCAACAAATAATCCACGTATCTACACCTCGCCAGAGCATGTGCCAGGCAGTTGGACAGTTGATCGACCAGGAATGTTGGACGGCCGCCAACCGCGCGGTGCGAGCCTTGGCAATCAGGGGCCAGACCAGGGATATGTATTGACACTTGCGCGACGCATTCGTAAAAACGTGCGCACCAAAGAGGGCGAATCGGTTGATGATGCGATTCAGGGAACAATTGCAATTGCACTGAGCAGGGCTTCACAGTTTGGCCGTGCTCCTGTAATGCACGACTTGACTTTTGCACTCACTATCTGGGGATGGCTGCTTGATTCGCCTCCGGCTGACTTGCTGGCAAAACGTCGAGAAGTGTTTAGTGGGCTCGGCCATGCGGCTCATCACTACGCAGAGATACGGGCGCTCGTGGACATGGTCCCAGCAACCACGTACAAGTTGTCAAACGACCAATTGGCAAAGTCAATGCCAATGTCGTGGCGCGCACTCACTGGCGCTTGATTTCGCGCTAGCTAGATCGCAAATTTTTCTAGGTCAGCCAAATCAACAAACTCAAGTGTGCGCACATGAGTTGCACGCAAATTCACTCGCGGTGCATGACCAGCTTCGAATGCTTCTTGCCATCTGCCTGCACACAGACACCACGAATCACCATCTTTGAGCCCAGCAAAACCATATTGAGGCATTGGCGTTGAAAGGTCGTTACCCGCTGACTTTGAAAATGCCAAGAACTCAGTTGTCACAATGGCGCACACTGTGTGAACACCAACATCATCGCCACTTGTTTCGCAGCATCCAGTGCGAAAGAAACCAGTCATTGGCGAGGTGCAACAGCTGTCGAGTGCTTCACCGTAAACATTGGTTTGGTTGGTGCGAGTTGTGTCAGCCATTGTGAGAAGGGTAGTGGACGCCGTCGCTGATCGACACGCCGAGATAACCTGTTGAGAGATGTCAACTGCCACACCGCGCTATCGATTTGCTCCATCACCAACCGGATATTTCCATGTGGGTGGCGCGCGAACGGCCCTCTACAACTGGCTGCTTGCACTCAAAAATAACGGCACGTTTGTGTTGCGCATTGAAGACACCGACGAGTCGCGCAACGAGCCGCAATGGACGCAAGGAATCATCGATGCACTTGCGTGGATTGGCATTGACAGTAACGACCCGCATTTCGAAGGACCATATTTTCAGTCGACCTACGCCGCCGAACATGTTGCTGCTGCCCAGCGGTTGTTTGATTCGGGCAACGCTTATTACTGCGACCTGACATCAGAGCAGATTCAGGAGCGTGCCAAAGCTGCGGGCCTCAATGGCTACGACGGCTATTCGCGCGACCGCGGCCTTGCACCTGGCCAGGGTCATGTATTGCGGTTTAAGGTGCCGGCGGGAAAGACCATTGTGCACGACACTGTGCGCGGTGAAGTGGAGTTCGAGAATTCGACGATTGAAGATTTTGTGTTGCTACGCGGCAACGGTACGCCAGTCTTTTTGCTGGCCAACGTGGTTGATGACATCACGATGAATATTTCGCATGTACTTCGAGCCGAGGAACATTTGCCCAACACTCCAAAGCAGCAAATGCTGTGGAATGCACTTGGCGTAACACCACCGGTGTGGGCTCATGTGCCCGTATTGGTGAATGAACAGCGTAAGAAGTTGTCGAAACGACGTGACAAAGTGGCAGTTGAGCAATATCGCGAAGAGGGGATCTTGCCTCAGGCCATGGTTAATTATCTGATGACACTCGGATGGGCACCGCATGGCGACACCGAGATAGTGCCATGGCAACAAATTGTTGAACAGTTTGCGCTCGAAAGCGTTAATCACTCACCAGCTTTCTTTGACATCAAGAAACTGCAGTCATTTAACGGTGAGTACATCCGCATGATGCCGCTAGAAGATTTCATTACCGCAGCCGAAGTGATACTGACATCAAGTGCTGCACCGTGGCCAGCCGATCGCTATAAGCCAGAGTTGTTTAGAGCAATGGCTGCGCTTGTGCAAACACGCGTGGCAGTGATGGCTGAAGTGTGTGCCCTTGTCGACTTTCTGTTTTTGGCTGAGCCGCCGATTGATGATGCAGCATTTGCGAAATCGTTTGGTGCCGATTTTGCTGTACCAACGCTTATCGAGATTGCTGCAGCATTTGAAACTGTTGAATGGAATGCCGAATCGCTGAAGGTTGCGGTTGAGACGGTGGGTACGAAACACGATGTGAAGCTCGGCAAGTTGCAGGGTCCGTTGCGCATCGCAATCTCGGGACGAAGTGTTGGGCCACCATTGTTTGAACCAATTGAGTTGCTTGGCCGCGAAGAATCTTTGCGTCGCATCAAATCGGCTCTTGCTCGCGCGCAGGGCTAGGCAATTGTGGGCAGGTTCGCGCGAGTTGTCGGCTTGCTTGTCTTTATCTCTCTTATGTATGGGTGCATCAACGTGGCGCAGGTGTGGTGGGTTGGCAAAAGCGATCAAGCACGAGCAGTTGACGCCATTGTTGTGCTCGGGGTTGCTCAATACGACGGACGACCATCGCCACAATTGCAAGCACGACTCGACCATGCATTGGCACTGTGGCAAGAAGGTCTTTCGCCACTCGTGATCACAACCGGAGGCAACCAACCGGGTGACAGATTTACCGAAGCCGAGACATCGGCAAACTATCTAATTAAAGGTTCACTAATCAGCGCAGTGCCGACCGATTCAATCGTGCAAGAAAACACCGGATCAACGACGCGTGAGTCACTGATAGAAGTGAGCAAAATTATGCAAGCCCGTGGGTTGCACAGTGTCCTCATCGTCACGGATCCATATCACTCGCTGCGGTCACGTCTCATTGCCCAAGACTTGGATCTGGTCGCTTATGTTTCTCCCACCCGCACTTCGCCATTGCGAGGGGCAAGCGCAGTGTCGCGACATGTGCGTGAAGCGCTCGGGGTTGCCGTTGCGCACCTTATTGGTTTTGCAAATCTGGAGCGCCTGACTAAATAGTGTGTGGTGATTTTGGGTACGGCGATATCCTTGACCCGTCACTCTGGGGAGTGGTGTAACTGGCAACACAGCAGATTCTGGTTCTGTTATTCAGGGTTCGATTCCTTGCTCCCCAACGCTGCTCTGCTAAAGCGCCCGCTTTGCGATGCTTTTTGTCGCGATAGCCTTGCATTGCTACTTGGCCCCATCGTCTAGTGGCCTAGGACATCACCCTCTCAAGGTGGCGGCACGGGTTCGAATCCCGTTGGGGCTGCTCATTGCGCGATCGAAGCGACTACAGATCTTTCATTGCGGGTCGTCGTTGTGCCCACGGCATTGCAACTTCAAGTTGGGCAGCCAAACGCAACAAGATATCTTCGCGGCCATAGGCGGCAACTAACTGAATTCCGATTGGCACTCCTTCTGGAGTCCAGTGCAATGGCAAACTGATTGCGGGTTGACCACTCGTGTTGAACGCAGCAGTAAACGCAACGAAGTCACCAGCAACCTTCATTGGTTTCATTGGGTCTTTGGGATCGTTGGCAAATTGCCCAACCTTGAGCGGCACGCGACTGACAGTTGGCGTTACGAGAATGTCCCAACCATCATCCCACCACTGTGCGATTGCACGTCGATAATGCGACGTAGCAAGAATTGCACTTGCATAAGTCGTTGCTGAAGTGCCCTTCGCATACTGTGCCATTGTCCAATTGACGAGTTCGAAATCGTCACTTGTAACTTCGCGGCCAAGTAGTGCTGCCGTTGTTTCGCAAGCAACAGACATGTTTGTTCCCCAAATAGCAGTGAAGCGCGGAGGGAACGATGCGTCTTCAAGTGCCAATGGCCACGAAGCATCAACAAAGTGGCCGAGTTGCTCGAGTTGCTTGGCGACATTTTGGACACCCAGGACGCACTCGTGGTCGATGTCTCCCGCCAGAGGACGATGATCAAGAAAGCCGATGCGAAGTTTTTCGACGGGTGCACCAACCTCGCTGAGAAATGATCGCGATGGAGTAGGTGCAATGACCCGATCTCCAACACCCGGGCCATGCGTTGCATCGAGTAGCGCAGCGCAGTCGCGCACAGTGCGCGTTACTACGTGTTCGACACCAAGATTTGTTTCGTCTCTCATTGGTGCAGCAGTAATTCGACCTTGACTGACTTTGAGTCCGACAAGACCGCAACATGCAGCAGGGATTCGAATTGAGCCGCCACCATCTGTGGCATGCGCTGCCGGAACGATGCCTGCAGCAACTGCTGCGCTGCTGCCGCCACTTGATCCGCCAGAGATCCTGCTGGTGTCCCACGGTGTGAGAGTTGGGCCCCAAGCCTCGGGTTCTGTGGTGGGCACGCTTCCAAACTCTGGTGAGTTGCCGCGACCAAAAATCACAAGTCCTGCACGTATAAATCGTTTGACGTGTTCGGTGGTGTACGTAGAAATGTGATTGGCATTTTTGAGTGCAATATTGCCATTGGAAATGGGTTGACCTTCAAGG
>CANGZK010000072.1 GCA_947458565.1 Acidimicrobiaceae bacterium | reverse complement strand
GTTTCATCCTGATCGTTGGTGCTCATGTCGATCCATGTTCCCCGAGTTGCACGTCCTGCAAGTGACTCAATCACTCCGCCGGCACCTGCAACAACAGCGTCAATCGCGCGCGGCGAAGGCAAGCATGTGAACACTGTGTCTGATGCGTCGCACAGCTCTTTGATTGAGCCAGCCAACTTCGCACCCTTGGCAACAAGCGGTGCTGCTGCATCAGCGTTGAGGTCGAACACAGTGACCTCAAAACCGTTGCGCACCAAACTGCCTGCCAGAAATTTACCAATGTGACCTAGTCCAATGAATCCACAACGCATATAAGCCCCTTTTCTTTTACGAATTGATTGTTGTACTTAGAGCTGAATCCAAGTTGTTTTCAAATTGGTGTATCCCTCGATGGAGTGCAACGAACGATCACGACCCGTACCCGACTGTTTAAATCCACCGAACGGAGTGGTGATTGAACTGCGATCGAATGTGTTGACCCATACAGTTCCTGCACGCAACTGACGGGCGATCTTGTGAGCCTTCGAGACATCGCGAGTCCACAATGCAGCACCAAGACCATATTGCGAATCATTTGCAATGCGCACTGCATCCTCGTCGTTTGTTACGCGAATTGAGCCAAGTACTGGACCAAAGATCTCTTCTTGTTCAATGCGCATTCCCGGCTTTACACCCTTGAAGATTGTTGGTGGAATAAAGATTCCGCCTTTCACTGGCTCAACAGGTGTGCCACCCGTGTGCACGATCGCGCCCTCGCTCTTGCCAATGTTGATGTACTCGTTGACCCGATCAAATTGCGAGCGATCCACAATTGTCCCCATGGCGGTCTTCGGGTCATAGGTGTCGCCAGGCATGATTGTCTTTGAGACATCCTGAATCTTTTGCAACAACTCGTCTTCAATCTTTTGATCAACAACCATGCGGGTACCGGCATGGCATGTTTGACCAGCATTGTAGAACACACCCCACGCAATGGCTGATGCTGCAGCATCAATGTCTGGACAGTCACTCAACACCACGTGTGGAGTCTTGCCACCCAATTCGAGCGAGACAGCTTTTGCATTGCTTTCAGCGGAGTACTTCAAGAAATACTTACCAACTTCAGTCGAACCAGTGAAGGCCAACTTGTTGACATCCATATGCTTGCCGAGCGTGCCGCCGCAGCTTGGGCCAAAACCATTCACCACGTTGAACACGCCAGCTGGCAAACCTGCTTGCACTGCGAGTTCTGCAAACAACAATGCCGATAATGGCGATTGCTCTGCAGGTTTCAGAATGACCGAGTTACCACCAGCAAGCGCGGCTCCAACTTTCCACGAACTAATAATGAGTGGATAGTTCCATGGAACTACTGCCCCGACCACGCCCATCGGCTCGCGCTCGATCAGAGCAATCGAGTCACGTGGCACCGGTGCGATTTCCCCATATAACTTGTCAATAGTTTCGGCGTACCATTGAATGTTGTTGGCACACGACGCAACGTCAACGTTGAGCGAATCGCTAATTGGTTTGCCACAGTTCATGGTTTCGAGCAATGCCAACTCTTCGGCATGATCGCGAATCAATTGCGCCCACTTGAGCATCACATTCTTACGGTCGAGCGGCGCCATCTCGCTCCAGATGCCGGCATCAAATGTGCGCTTTGCGACTGCAACCGCACGATTGACGTCTTCGACATCGCCCTCTGCAACATTCGCAATAATGCTTCCATCACGAGGATTGATCGACTCAAATGTTTTTCCACTCGCCGCATCCACAAACTTGCCATCGATGAATAACTGTGTGCGCGAAACTTTTTGACCTGCGCGCTTCGTCCAGTCGGCAAGAGTGAGTTGGGTTGTCATCGGGAGTCTCCGTTATGTCGAGTTGGGGGAAATTGATACTGAATGCTGCTTCTGCTGAATACTGCGGCAAAACGGTATCAGCAATGGCCCTTTCTTCTAGGATCTGAGGAGTGGAAACCAAAAAATTGCTGGTCGTCGCCTCGGTCGAGCGCACCGGATCCACACTGTTGTGCTCAATACTGCGTGGAACGCTGGCCGCTGGCACCCCTGTTGAATACCTCAACATCCACACCCAAAATTTTGTGCGCTTCCGCGACAAATACGGAGTGCCAACGATCACCCCATCTCGACTACCCCTGAGCACGCTTCGCAAATTGCTCGGCCGATCGCCGTGGCGTGACATTTCGTTTTTTTCTAAAGGTTCCTACTTGACGTACCTCACTCGTCTTGCCGAAATCAACACCACTCAAAACGGAGTGTTCGGAATCAAAATGCATTGGAACCAATACAAACGCCACATGCTTGATCAAGGTGTTGATGCAAACTATTGGGGTGTGCCTGTGCGCTGGGTGCGCATCATGCGCCAAAATGAAATCCGCCAGGCAATTTCATTTGTCCGAGCATCCCAAAGCGAGTCGTGGAACAGCAACATGGCTGTGCAACGAGAACCCATCTATGACAGTGATGCAATCATCAGTGCCCTTGCGCGCATTGCCGACGAGAACATTCAGTGGCAAAAGTATTTTGCTGACAACAACATTGTTCCGCTCGACATCACTTACGAGCAACTGACTCGTGACATGGATTCGACGATTCGTCTGGTCATGAACCACATTGATTCTCCTATCGATACTGTGCCTGCCCCACAGACCAAAAAGCAATCCGACATAACCTCAAAAGAGTGGGCAGAACGCTTCGTGCTTGAGCACCCCGAACACGCCCACCGCGCGAACGTATCAAGTTTGTAAGATGACACAGTGGCTACCAAACAAGTTTCTGACATCTTTGACCCAACCGCTTGGCGCGAGGTTGAAGGTTTCTCATTTAATGACATCACGTACCACCGCGCACTAGCCCACGGCACAGTTCGCATTGCGTTCAATCGCCCAGAAGTGCGCAATGCATTTCGTCCAGCAACAGTCGACGAACTCTTTGTCGCTCTCGATCACGCACGTCAATCACCCGATGTTGGTTGCGTACTACTGACTGGCAATGGCCCATCATCCAAAGATGGTGGCTGGGCATTCTGTAGCGGAGGTGACCAACGCATTCGCGGCAAGGACGGTTACAAATACGCTGACGGCGACACCGCAAGCACTATCAACCAAGGTCGCACTGGTCGACTACACATTCTTGAGGTACAACGCTTAATCAGATTCATGCCAAAGATTGTCATCTGTGTCGTTCCGGGTTGGGCTGCCGGCGGTGGTCACAGTTTGCATGTGGTGTCCGACCTCACGTTGGCAAGCAAAGAACACGCTCGCTTCAAACAAACCGATGCCGATGTTGCAAGCTTCGACGGCGGTTTTGGTTCGGCATATCTTGCGCGACAAGTTGGACAGAAGTTTGCCAGAGAGATCTTTTTTCTTGGCCGTGAATATTCCGCCGATGACGCGCAACGCATGGGCATGGTCAACGCCGTCGTCCCACACGCTGAACTTGAAGCAACAGCACTGCAGTGGGCCAAAGAAATCAACTCAAAGAGCCCGACCGCACAGCGAATGCTCAAGTTTTCTTTCAACTTGATCGATGATGGCCTTGTTGGACAACAAGTGTTTGCCGGAGAAGCCACTCGGCTTGCGTACATGACGGACGAAGCCGAAGAGGGACGCAATGCGTTTCTCGAGAAGCGCGACCCAAATTGGGATGCCTTCCCTTGGCAGTTCTAAATTAATTCCCAGTGATAATCGAAGTTGACGATGCAGCCGACGAAAGGCTGAACGCATTTCGTTGGCGCGAACGCCAGCTCAATACCATCGCACAACGCAAAGCCGCACTTGGATCTCATCCCGATTCATCTGGCATGTTCATCGCAGAAGGTGATCTCGTTGTTCGCCGCGCACTCGAAGCTGGCTGCAAACCCTCGGTGGTCTTGTGTGACCCAAAGTGCGCACTCGAATTCGACGACGATGTCTCGACGCAAGGTGGAATTACGTTGAGCGCCTCGGCCGATATCCGCCGCGAAGTCACCGGCCTTGGTGTTCCCCTTGACGCAATCGGGGTTTTTCACCGTCCAGCACTACGAGATGCACAATCATTGATTGACTCATCTACTCGCCTCGTGATTCTTGACTGCATCGACAATCCCAGCAATGTTGGTGCCATTGCTCGCAGTGCCTGTGCGCTTGGATGGGATGCAATGCTGCTCGACACCACATCGTCTGATCCACTTACCCGCCGCGCATTACGCGTCTCTATGGGTACGACCTTCAATCTGCCCTACGCCCGCACTCCCGACATCTCTACTACGTTGAACCAACTTGCAAGCCGTGGCTTTGCTGTTGTTGGCATGACATTGCAACATCATTCAAAACAAGTTGTACCGATGACGCAAGTCCGTCTCGACGATTCACAACCCCGCGCACTTGTGCTCGGGTCTGAGCGCCAGGGTTTAAGCGACGCAGCGCTCGAAGCGTGCACAATCCTGACCAATATCCCTATGGCGGTTGGAGTCGACTCACTCAATGTTGCGTCGGCTACCGCAATTGCGTGTTACGCGCTCAAATAGTTGTGCTGGGCGAATTGATCATGGCGGTTGATGCCATGGCCATGTATTCCATCAGTTGCTGATGCACAGAATCATTCGGTGACAGCTCATCTACCGCTGCCATCATGTGCACCATCCAACGATCTCTTTCGCGTTCGCCGATCACGAATGGAAAATGTCGTTGTCGCAATCTTGGATGCCCGCGCTCGTCGCTATACGTCGTCGGCCCACCCCAATACTGCTGTAGAAAAAGTGTGAGGCGTTCTTTGGCTCCACTCAAATCAGACTGTTCTGGGTACAACGGCAGCAACACGTCATCGGTTGCAACGCCTTCATAAAATCGCTCAACTAGTCGATCAAAAAATGGTGAGCCACCGACTTCTTCAAAAAGACTCATGAATTAGAAAAACTCTGGTTCTTCCCAGCCCACAAAAATGTCTGGCACATCTGTGGATACCTTTTCGGTAAATACAGCAGGTCGCTTTTGCAGAAAACTCATCACACCTTCACGAGTGTCGGCAGAACGTCCGCGCTCTTGGATGCCACGAGAATCAACGCGGTGCGCTTCCATCGGGTGTGACGCACCAAGCATTCTCCACATCATCTGCCTAGCAAGTGCAACCGATACCGGAGCAGTGTTCTCAACGATTTCCTTTGCGAGTCCGCGGGCAACTTGCAGCAGTTCTGCCTGCGGATGAATGCTTCGCACCAGACCACCGCGCAATGCTTCGTCGGCCAAAAAGACTCGTCCGGTCAATACCCATTCCTGGGCCTGAGCAATACCTACAAGGCGTGGCAAAAACCACGACGAGCACGCCTCGGGCACAATGCCACGACGGGTAAACACAAAGCCCATCTTCGCCGTGTCGGCAGCGATGCGAATATCCATCGGCAACGTCATCGTTGCACCAATACCAACAGCCGCGCCATTGATCGCACCAATGATTGGTTTATTACACCTAAACATGCGGAGAGTCACCATGCCGCCGCCATCACGGCGTACCGATGTTGGGGTTTGGCCACTCAACTTGCCATCGCTAAATGTGTCTGCCCCGTGCGATAAGTCGGCGCCTGCACAAAAAGCACGGCCGCTACCGGTAACGATCACTGCACGCACGTTGTCGTCAGCATCGATTTCGTCAAAGACCTGCAATAGTTCGTTCATCATTACGCCTGTGAATGCGTTCATGTTGTCTGGACGATGCAGTGTCACCGTGGCGATGTTGTCGCTCACTTCATAGATGATCTCTGTGTACTTTCCAATTGTCGACATCGCTCTATACGTCCAAGAATCGTGAAGCCGCAATCGCGGAACCAACCGCACCAACAAGTGCTCCGATGGCAAGAATCATCAACATCACTCCCGTCAGATAACCGGATGGAACAACAAGCGAGCTGATTCCGGTACCGGGCTTAAACCCGGCAACACCATTTGTCCATGCAGAG
>CANGZK010000071.1 GCA_947458565.1 Acidimicrobiaceae bacterium | reverse complement strand
AGATCGCCAAGCTCATGCCACCTGTAGTTATGGGTCGAGACACTCCATTGAAGTTTTGTTTGGAGCCGGATCCCGAGGGCAAACACAAAGATGGATATCGCGCTGCTGCAGATCTGCGTGCGTTGTATGACTCGGATAGCGAAGTGAAAGAAGTCGTTGACGTTGCTCGTGGACTCGAGGGTCTTAAGCGCAACGTTGGTATCCATGCTGCCGCGGTAGTGATTACCAAAGAAAAATTGACCGAGTATTTGCCAATTCAACGCAAAACTGAACAAGGCCAGAACCCCGAAGACGCACCGGTGGTAACCCAATTTGAAATGCATGGTGTCGAAGCGCTTGGTTTGTTGAAGATGGACATTCTGGGGCTTCGCAACCTCGACGTGTTGAGTGATGCCAATGCCATGATCCGCCAATTCCGCGACAACGAATTCGATGTAGACAAACTGCCTATTGATGACAAGTTGACGTTTGAGTTGCTTGCCCGTGGTGACACCATCGGTGTTTTCCAATTGGAGAGCACGCCTATGCGGGCGTTGTTGCGTTCTTTGATGCCAGAAACGTTTGAGCATCTCTCGGCTGTACTTGC
This sequence comes from Acidimicrobiaceae bacterium, assembly GCA_947458565.1. Taxonomy (GTDB): domain Bacteria; phylum Actinomycetota; class Acidimicrobiia; order Acidimicrobiales; family Ilumatobacteraceae; genus UBA3006. The sequence continues at coordinate 5,356 of CANGZK010000071.1, read as the reverse complement.
TTTGTATCGTCCTGGCCCGATGGGCGAGAACATGCACAATGACTTTGCCGACTACAAAAACAATCGTAAAAAGAACGAGTATTTTCACCCAGATGCCGCCGAACTTTTGGGTGATACGTACGGGCTCATGATCTACCAAGAGAGCGTGATGCGTGTGGCACAGAAGTTTGCTGGGTACTCACTAGCCGAAGCCGACACGTTGCGGAAAGCCTGTGGCAAAAAAGACAAAGTTGCCATGGCCGAACAACGAGCCGGAATTGAATCTGGTTGTGTCAAGTTGGGTTACGGAAAAGAGTTGGGAACAACCATTTTCAACATGATTGAAAAGTTTGCCGACTATGCGTTTGCAAAGAGTCACGCGTACGGATATGGATTGATCTCTTACCAAACTGCATATCTCAAGACACATTTTCCAGTTGAGTATCTCGCATGTTTGCTCACCAGCGTTAAGACCAATTACGAAAAAGCAGCGGTGTATCTTTCCGATGCGCGAATGAACAACATTGTTGTGCTTACGCCCGACATCAATCTTTCTGGGGTCAATTTTGAACCAGTGCTTGACGGCGAAGTTCGCAAGATCACGTTTGGTCTCTCTGCCATTCGCAATGTGGGCGAGGGGTTGAGCACTAAAATTGTCGAGCATCGCAACACGTACGGCCCGTTCGAATCCTTTTATGACTTCGCCGAGCGAGTGCCAACCGATGTGCTGAACAAGAGAGCGATCGAGTCGCTCATTAAAGCTGGGGCATTTGACAAGCTTGGCCATCCACGTAAAGGACTGCTCGCTTCATTCATGCCGATTATTGATACGACGCTCAAGCGTCGTGAAGAAAAAGACCAGGGTGTCATGAGCCTCTTTGGTGAAATGGAAGAAACCGAAGGTGGGTTTAGTGAGCGTCAGCTGATTCCAGACCTGCACTTTGAAAAAGCCGAACAGCTGAAGTTTGAAAAGGAAATGCTTGGGCTGTATGTGTCGGACCACCCGTTGATGGGTATTGAAGGTGCGCTACGACGTCGAGTTGATTGTTCGATTCCTGAAGCACTCGAGTCGGCAGATGGTGTCTTTATGACCATCGGCGGCATCGTCAATCAAGTCAATAGGCGCTACACAAAGCGCGGCGATCAGATGGCGACGTTCATGTTGGAAGATTTGCAAGGTGCAATTGAGGTAACGGTGTTTCCTAAGACTCTCGAGAAGTATGGACATCAACTCGCTGATGACATGTTGATCTCGGTGCGGGGCAGGATGGATGCCCGAGACGAAACGAAGGTGGGCTTTATGGCCACCGAAATCATTGTCCTTGAAGGCTTGCGTTCTTCGCAGGATTCATTGCATCTTCGATTCAGCGCGCAAGCAATCACCGAAACTTTGATTTCCGATTTGCAGGCAGTGCTGAAAGAGCATCCTGGTGATTCTCCAGTGTTTCTTCATCTCTCAGACGACAAAGCAGTGAGCCTTGGGGCCGAATATACGGTCAACCTAGATCGAGTCATGGGTCAATTACGAGCGTCGTTCGGGGATGCCGCAACGATTGCTTAGATGCCCGTGCCGAAACCGAAGTTTTGCTGGCAGACTGTAGGTATGTCACTTGTGGTGGAGACGCGTGATTGTGGGTCTCTGACCGATGCCGAACTTGATGAGTTGGCAGCGATGGGTGGGGCCTTTGGAATCGGTCCAGTATCGAAGGCAAAAGACGAATGGGTCTTGTTCACCAGTGCTCGTTTAGACGGCAAAATCCAGGGTTTCACCTTCTCGACACTCGAGCGTATTGGCGGCACGCCTTGCGTGTTGCTCGGAATGATGAGTGTAAAGAAGACCTCTAAGCGCGACATGATCTTGAAGGGTTTGATGGGCGAGGCCTATCACCGAGCGCTCATGGCGTTCCCAGACGAAGACGTAGTTGTCGGTTCGCGATTCGCATCTGCGGCTGGGCTCGAAGCCTTTAAGTCACTGACTGAATTAATTCCTCGACCAAGTCACCGCGCAGTTGGCGAAGAGCGTGCCTGGGGCAAGCGCTTGGCTCGTCGCTTCGGTGTTGAATCGTCGTATGACGACCAGAGCTTCACGGTCAAGGTCAATGCGCAAAGTGGCTTTCTTGATCACGAGACATTGAAGCCAGAAAAAATTGACGCCGATGTTGTTGCTCAGTTTGCAACTGCCAGCAAGGCCAAGAGTGGCGTTGTGATCGTGCACGGTTGGACAATGGCCGAGTCTTTGGCCAAACTCGGCAAACACTAAGAGATCAACTTTGGAGTTCGCCGACGTAGTGCGCGGTCGGCGCATGACGCGCTCTTTTTCTACTCGGCCCGTTGACTCAAAACTTATTTCTGAAATTGTAGATCTTGCATCGCGTGCACCATCAGCTGGCAAGACGCAGGGATGGCATGCCCTCGTAATTACTTCCAGCGATACCGAAAAATTCTGGAATGACACGCTGGCAATTGAGAAGCGTGAGAGTTTTCGCTGGAAGCAATTGCTGGATGCGCCAGTTATCGCATTGGTGTTCGCAGATCCTTTGGCGTATGTGGAGCGTTATTCAGAACACGACAAAGTGCACACGGGGTTGGGTGCAAGTACCGACGCGTGGCCGACCCCGTATTGGACTGTCGATGCTTCATTTGCTGCGATGACGATGCTGCTTGCTGCTGAGGATGCAGGATTGGGTGCTTTGTTTTTTGCAGTGTTTAGTGGTGAGCAACAATTGCGCGCAAGATTGCATGTTCCGGATGCAATGCAGTTGATTGGAGCAATCGCTTTAGGTTGGCCACTCGAGAGTGATGCGGCGAATGTTGGTGCGAGTGCTAATCGGACTCGTCGCAGTGCTGATCAGATCATGCACATCAACGGTTGGTAGATCAACCAGTTGTCTTTTGCAACGCGACGTGCAGTGCCTGGTCAAAAGTTTTGGCGTCATCTGCTGGGGCCATACATGTGTATTGGCGACATACGTAGACAAGGCCATCTTTGCGGTCTTGCCAAATGGGTGAGTCGTAGCGCTCACCCCAGGCACTCACCACTGTGGGCAGCCATTGGCTGTGCAGTTGCGTCACCAGGTCGGGGCGGTTTCCTGTTATGGCGATCTCAACAACTCCACAGTGTCGCAAGTGTGCGGCGATGAGGAGATTTCCAAACGCTGTTGGCGCACTGGTGGCGATGTGGGAAAGCAATTGCAAAATCTGGTCTGCATGAAGTGTGAATCGTTCCTCGCCGGTAAGTCCTGCAAGTCGGTACAACGCAAAGGCTGCTGTTGAGTTGGCTGATGGTGTCGCATTATCCATCACATCTTTTTGTCGCACAATCAACTGTTCGCCGCCATGTGGCGTCGTAAAAATTCCGCCATTTTCAGTATCCCAGTAATCGGATAACGGTTTGTCTGCGACTGTTTTAGCGCGTGTTATCCAAATGGCATGGCCGGTTGCCTCGGCGAGACGCGTGAAGCCATCGACGAGTTGCGCAAGGTCGGCTCCGAGTGCTGCATGTTGCGCTCGTGGGGTTCCGTCTTGATGCCAGCTACGTTTGATTGTGACAGAACCTGAATCAGTGCACAGTTGGTTGATGAGGAACTCTCCGTTTTTTACCGCTGCAGCAAGCCAGTCTGGTCGCTGCAGTAGAGCAGCACCTTCGGCAAGTGTTGCAAGCATCATCCCGTTCCACTCGGTTAAGACTTTGTCGTCGAGCCCTGGCCAGAGACGCGTATTACGAGATTCAAGTAGCAATGCTCGAGCGCGTTCAACTTGGGGGTTCCTCATTAGATCGCCGCGATGATGCAGCCGGCTCAAAATGTTTGTGCCCTCAAAATTGCCCGCATCGGTAACTTCGTACCAGTCGAGTGCAAGATCATGCAGATCGTGAGGGAGAGCGTCTAAGAATTGCTGTTTTGACCACACATAGAAATGTCCTTCGACACTGTGGCCATGCTCATTGAGCGAATCTGCATCTTGAGCGCAGAAAAATCCACCATCTGTGTGGCAGAGATCGCGCAACACATAGTCGATGGTTTCTGATGCAATTTGCAACCACCGTGGTTCGTTGAGGGCAACACCGGCATGTAGATAAATGCGAGCGAGTAGCGCCTGGTCGTACAGCATTTTCTCAAAGTGCGGGACGAGCCACTGAGCATCAACGCTGTAACGCGCGAACCCTCCACCGAGGTGGTCGTACATGCCGCCAGAGGCCATTGCATCGAGCGATGTCGTAAGTATCTCTAAAAGGTCTGGATTTGGATTGTCAAGATAAACCCGAAGCAATAAATCGAGATTCATGGTGCTTGGAAACTTTGGCGCAGAGCCAAAACCGCCCCAGTCGACATCAAAAGATTGACGCATTTGTTCGACTGCTGCATTTAGGTGTTGTGAGCCGATTAACGCTGGTTCAGTATTCCTTGATTGGTTGGTAATTCTGCTTGTGCGATTGAGGCTCTCCATGAGCGCTGCAATGTTGTTCTCTATATCGTCCCGTCGGTTAATCCAAGCATCAGTGATTGCATTCATGAGTTGAATAAATGTGGGCTTAGGAAAATATGTGCCACCATAAAATGGCTTGGCATCTGGCGTGAGAAAAACGGTCATCGGCCAACCACCGCGACCAGTCATGGCCTGGACGGCATCCATGTAGATGGCATCAACATCGGGCCGTTCTTCGCGATCAACTTTGATATTTACGAATAACTCATTCATGATCGAAGCAGTTTCAACATCTTCAAAACATTCGTGGGCCATGACGTGGCACCAGTGACAAGCCGAATATCCAACCGAGAGAAGAATTGGCTTGCCAGTAGAGCGTGCGAGAGCAAATGCTTCGTCGCCCCACGGATACCAATCGACTGGGTTGTCGCGATGTTGGCGAAGGTATGGGCTTATCTCGCGACCTAGACGGTTAGACATATTAGGAAATCGTGATGACGGTGGTAAATCCCAGTTTTGGGAAGGGCGCTTTCGCGGCAATTGAAACTTTGAGAGTGCATGTTCCGGGCAAGGCGGGGGCAATGAGTACCAAATTTCGCAACTTGCATGAACCATTGATGACCTTCAAGGTTCGCTTGCCTTTTGAGGGGCTTCGAAGCAATTTGGTTAACTGGATCTTCGTCTTCGGGAGCATGGTTGAGGTGGTGATCCATGCACCAGTTTCTCGAATGGTTGTCGCTGAAAAATAAGTAGTAGATATTGAATTATCAAGACCGCTTGTGATGGTGACCGAGTAGCGAAGAAATTTACGTAGGTCTTTGACAGTGGACTGGTACTCGGCCGCTACTGCGTTGGCAATCATCTTGCAGTCTTCTGGCTTGGTGTTGGTCGCATCACCTGCATTCGTGCATCGATACCACTGACTAGTGGCGGTGGCAATTGCGGTAGATGT
>CANGZK010000070.1 GCA_947458565.1 Acidimicrobiaceae bacterium | reverse complement strand
GGTCATGAACTTGACGCTAGTTGGCAGGACGGTCGTTCGTCTCTCCATCGCCTAACCTGTAAGGGATATGGAGGGCCTCATCTTGTCGGGCGGTGCGGGAACGCGCCTCAGGCCCATCACCCACACCAGCGCCAAGCAATTGGTGCCTATTGCCAACAAGCCGATTTTGTTTTACGGCATCGAGGCAATGGCAAAGGCAGGCATAAAAGAGATCGGCATCATCATTGGCGAGACCGGCAAAGAAATTCGTGCAGCAGTTGGTGACGGATCCCAGTTTGGTGTCAAGGTCACCTACATCTCGCAAGATGCTCCGCTCGGTCTTGCACATTGCGTACTTATTGCGCACGACTTTTTGGGTGACGAAGACTTCGTGATGTACCTAGGTGACAACATGCTCGAGCAGGGTCTTACGCAGTTTGTAGACGACTTCAAGAATGCGCGGGCTGCAGGTGGGCCAAAGGCTCCAACCGCTCAGATTTTGTTGTGTCATGTCGAGAATCCAAAACAATTTGGTGTTGCCGAAGTTGACAAAGACGGACACGTAGTGCGGCTCGTTGAAAAGCCAGAAAATCCGCCAAGTGATCTTGCTCTCGTAGGCGTGTACTTGTTTGACAAGACGATCAACGAAGCAGTGCGATCAATCAAGCCTTCGCCGCGCGGCGAGCTCGAGATCACCGACGCAATTCAATGGCTTGTCGATCAAAAGAAAGTTGTGCACCATCAAGTGCTACAAGGTTGGTGGATTGACACTGGCAAAAAGGATCCGCTGCTCGAATGCAATCGACTCGTACTTGAAGTTCTTGAGCCTCGCAATGACGGTGAAGTAGATAGTGCTTCACAGATCGAGGGGCGAGTAGTGATTGAGAAAGGCGCAGTTGTTAAAGGCTCGCGAATTCGTGGACCAGTCGTAATCGGCAGCGGTTCAGTTGTTGATCACAGCTACATCGGGCCATACACATCGCTTGGTCGCAACTGCAAGGTTGAGCATTCAGAGATGGAACACTCGGTAGTGCTCGACGGCTCAAGCATCATTGGTATTGCGCGACTTACTGACTCACTCATTGGTCGTGATGTTGCAGTAACAAGGTCTGAGCAAAAGCCACGCGCGCTGCGTCTGATGCTTGGTGACGATTCGAAAGTGGAGCTGGAGTAAATGCCAACAATTACTGAGTCAACAATTATTGCCGGAGTACAAATCGTTGAGCCATCGATGTTTAAAGATGATCGCGGTTACTTCATCGAGACATACCGTCGCCAATGGTTTCCACTTGGTCGTGAAATGGTGCAAGGCAATCGCGGCGATCGCCAAAAGGGTTGCATCGTTGGTCTGCACTATCACCTTCACCAAAGCGATTACTGGTACGTGCCGTACGGTACGTGCAGGGTGGTGCTGCACGACTTGCGCACGGGTTCGCCTACGGATGGTGCGACACAGGTTGTCGACTTGGGCGCGCGAGCAGATGGCACGCATGACCACCGAGGCATCTTTATTCCGCCAGGTGTTGCCCACGGGTTTGCCTCGCTGACAGACATGACGATCACGTATTTGGTCGATAGCTATTACAACCCAACCGACGAGCGTGGACTCGCGTGGAATGACCCAGGCGTAAATGCCGACTGGGGTATTGCAGACCCGATCTTGTCGAAGCGAGATCAAGAAAACCCACAGCGCGGCCAGATCGACAAACAGTTTCAGCCACACTTTGGCCTACGCACCTGAGGTAGCAACGTGAAGATATTTGTAACAGGCGCAGCCGGCTTTATCGGCTCAAACTACGTACGTTGGGTCCTTGCCAACACTGATCATTCGGTGACTGTCTATGACTCACTGACTTATGCGGGCAACATGTCCACGCTCAAAGATGTGGATGACAATCCAAGGTATTCATTTATAAAGGGCAACATTTGTCAGCCAGGCGATGTGATGGCTGCGATGAAGGGTCACGACTCCGTGGTGCACTTTGCTGCAGAGAGTCACGTAGACCGCTCGATTGTTGGTAGTGAAGATTTCATTTTGACCAACTGTTTTGGCACAAACGTGATTATGGATGCCGCGCGTCAACTTGAAGTCTCACGCGTCGTGCACATTGGCACCGACGAGGTGTATGGCTCGGTCGAGATTGGATCTTCCAAGGAAACCGATCCACTTGAGCCGCGCTCGCCATATTCGGCATCCAAGGCGGGCTCCGACCTGATTGCGCTCAGCTATCACGCAACACACGGTGTACCGGTTGTTGTTACACGTTGCACAAACAACTTTGGTCCATATCAATATCCAGAAAAAGCGATTCCGTTGTTTACTACCAACTTGCTCGATGGCAAAAAGATTCCGTTGTATGGAGATGGACTCAACGAGCGTGACTGGTTGTATGTAGACGACCATTGCACCGGCGTGCACTTAGTCTTGGAAAAAGGCAACGTTGGCGAGATTTACAACATCGGTGCTGGTAATGAAACGCCAAACCGAGTGCTTGTCGATAAGTTGCTCGCATTGCTTGGCAAAGATGACTCGAGCGTTAACTATGTTGCAGACCGACTTGGGCACGACCGCAGGTATTCCGTAGACATCGCCAAGATCACTGCGCTTGGTTGGAAGCGCGCGCGGTCACTTGACGAAGCACTTGAGCAAACTGTTGCGTGGTATCGCGACAACCGTTGGTGGTGGGAGCCCCTCAAGGCGAATAAGTAATGCCGGGTCTCCAAGTAAGAAAAGTTTTGATCACGGGGGCCAATGGGCAACTCGGTCATGAATTGGTGCGAGCAACAATTGCATCCGGTCATGAAGTTGTTGCCACCTCACACGAGACTCTCGACATCACTGACAAGTCGGCTGTTGACGCTGTGATTACAGAATCACGACCTGATGTTGTGATTCATGCAGCAGCATGGACGGCGGTTGATGCATGCGAGAGCGACCCCGAGAAAGCATTGTTGGTGAACGGCACCGCAACAAAATATATTGCAGATGCTGCACATACTGTTGGCGCGCACGTTGTGTATATCTCTACTGACTATGTGTTTGACGGAAGCAAGGCTTCGGCGTACGACGAGGGGGACGCCACGAACCCGCAAAGCGTGTATGGCTCAAGCAAACTCGCAGGAGAGCGCGCACTTGGAGAGACTGATGCGATTGTGCGGATTTCGTGGGTGTGCGGTTTTTATGGGGCAAACATGGTCAAGACCATCTTGCGGTTAGCCGAACAACCGCAGCTCAAGTTTGTTGACGATCAAATTGGTAATCCAACATTTGCAGACGATGCAGCGGAAATGATCGTGCGCCTCGCGATAGAGAAACGACCAGGCACATGGCATGTCACCAATCAGGGTGAAGTCAGCTGGTATGAATTTGCTCGCGAGGTATTGATTGCTGGAGGGTTTGATGCTGACAAAGTTGCTCCGATTAAGACTCACGAATTACAGCCACCTCGTCCAGCCAAGCGACCTTTCAATTCAGTGTTGAATAACGCAAGTTTGAAGAATGCAGGAATCGCTTTATTGCCCGATTTTCGCGAGCCGTTAGCGCGATTGGTGTCACAGATACAGCGCAATGAGCGAGGGTAGGGTTGCTGTTATGAATCAAGAGCAACTCCTGATCGAACTCGAGCCCGTAGCGGCCAAGTTGTACGAGCGTCATCAGGGTGTTGCTAAAGAATGGTTTCCGCACGAGATGGTGCCATACAGCCGGGGCAAAGACTTTGAGCCTGGCAAGCAATGGGTGCCGGAAGATGCCGACTTTGGTGGGGGCGACACCGAAATTGATGAAGCAGTTCGGGCTGCATTGTTCGTTAACTTATTGACCGAAGATAATTTGCCATATTACTTTCGCGATATCGATCGATTGTTCGGCAGCGACACCGCATTTGGTGAGTGGGCACGCAACTGGACTGCAGAAGAGGGCAGACACTCAATCGTGATGCGCGACTATTTCACCGTCACGCGAGCTGTTGATCCGATTGCGCTCGAGCGAGCCCGCATGATTCAGGTGCGCGGTGGTCAAGTGCCAACACCACATGATGCCTTTGAAGCACTTGCGTACGTGAGCATGCAAGAACTCGCCACTCGTATTTCGCATCGCAACACCGGCAAGTTAATGAAGGACGAGTTGGGCACCGCGATCATGTCACGCGTGGGCAACGATGAAAACTTGCATTACTTGTTTTATCGCGACCTAACGGCTGCAGCCCTCGAGGTTGATCCCTCGTCAACTGTTATGGGTATCGAGCGCGCGGTGCGCACATTTTCGATGCCGGGCCTCGGTATTCCTGACTTTGATCGTTTGTCAAAAGAAATTGCTAAGGCTGGCATCTACGACCTGCAGATTCATCACGACCAGATTCTCGAACCAGTCATCATGCGCCACTGGAAACTTGAGAGCGTTACCGGTTTGAGTGATGAAGCTGAAGCCGCCCGTGACTCGTTGTTTAAGCGCATGGCTCGCATTGCTAAAGTAGGCAAGCGCATGGCCTCGGGCCACGCAACTGTTTAGCCAGTAACTCGTTCGTTACTTGTCTTCAAATACCGAGAGGCTGCCTGAGTAATTTGCAACCCACACCCGATGCATTTGTGCGTCGTAGGTAATACCCACGGGGTGGTGACCAGTTTTCAAAGGCTGGACAACTTGCATATCGCTTGTGCGGACTTTGACCATCGTGTCGCTCTTGTAGTTGACAACATAAAGACTGAAACCGTCATCTGACATCACCATGGTGCGAGGCTCGGTGCCCGTTGCAACTGATTTGATGAGGGTGTCGGTAATGGGATCGATGGCGCGAATTTGTCCCGCTTTGTTGTTAGTGATGTAGAGCACCGAATTGTCTGGCGAGAGCACGATGTGTCGTGGCGTAAAACCCGCACTTTTAATGTTACGAATTGTGAAGTCGTTCAGGTTAATGGCGGCGATAATGCCACCACCCATCACGGTCACGTAGGCCGTTGATGAGTCGTTGGTAATAGCAATGCCGCGCGGATGTAGACCAACATCAATTCGCTTAATTTCTTTATTGGTTGAAACATCGATAACTGAAACATCGAGTGAGCAAAAATTAGAAACAACAACGTACTTATTGTCTGGAGACACAGCGACATATTTCGGAACTGCACCAACTTCGATCACATTATCAATTGCGAATGTCGATGTGTCTACGCGATAAACAAAGCTTTGGTCGCGGTCTTTGCCTTGGCATGTGTCGACGGCGCTTGGGTCCCATCCATTGCCATACATGGCGTAGTTGGAGACGTATGCGTATTTGGCATCTGGCGAAAATGCCGCCTCAACAGGCGAGCCACGCACGACTGATCCTTTGTCTGGGATATTGATTCCAAAACTTGCAAGATCAACTTTGTCATTTATGGTTGCGACGAGATTGCTTTGACGATCAAACACACTGATGTTGTGCCGGTACATCATGTTTTGGGCAAAGAACAATCCGGTGCCAGAGTGCACGATGCTTTTTGGCTGCAAGTTGTCGTTTGCAATGGTGTCAAACAGCGTGAGCGTTCGTTCGTCAGATCTTTTGCCATCTGGGGGTACGAGCGTGGTTGTTGTTACAGGTGTTTCGGTTGTAGTCGTCACTGCTTCTATTGACGTAGTGGTGGAAGTGAGAATTTCCTCGTTTGTGGCGCAAGCGAATAGCCCGATCACAATGCTGATGCTGATGGCAAGATGCTTCACGCCAGTAAGGCTATGACGCTCTGAGCCCTTCGTGGCGAAGAGCTCTTGACTTACGCCCGCAACAATGGTGGAATTGTGTGATGACGAACGCCACTTTTACCAGCATGGATGTGTCGACCAAAGAGGAGTGGCTCAATATTGGCGCCGAGACCGCCAAAAACCAGCCTCGCGTTGCCGAAGGAATATTAAAGATGTTGCGCGGCATGGACACGATTGTCGATGGTTTTGTGACCGATCAATTGACGCATGCATTACAGACAGCCACAATGGCCGAGCGAGCTGGTGCAGATGATGAAGTAGTTGTTGCTTCTTTGTGCCACGACATCGGCAAGGCAATCAGCGTGCCCAATCATCCAGCGATTGCTGCAGCAATTTTGAAGCCGTATG
>CANGZK010000069.1 GCA_947458565.1 Acidimicrobiaceae bacterium | reverse complement strand
TGAAGGCCCGTTTCGACGAAGCGCGCAATATGTCGTGGGCCAAAGAACTTGAGTACGAAGGAGTACACGTGACGTATGGTCTTGTTGGTCTTAAAACGCACGCCAAATGTATTTTGGTAGTGCGCAATGACCAAGACAAGATGCGCCGCTACGTGCACATGGGCACCGGAAACTACAACTCGACGACGGCTCGTATTTACGAAGACATCGGATTCTTTACTTGCGAAGACGCGATTGGTTCTGATGTCACCGAGTTGTTTAACTACCTCACTGGGTATGGTCACGAGCCCGATTATCAAACGTTGTTGGTGGCACCACATCGACTGCGCAACAGCATTGTCGATCTCATTGATAAAGAAGCAACGTTTGGTGCTGAAGGTCGAATCACAATGAAGATCAACTCGATCTCGGATAAGGCCATAATCGAAGCGCTCTACCGAGCGAGCAATGCTGGTGTACAGATCGAGATCATTGTTCGAGGAATCTGCTGCCTTCGTGCAGGGGTGTCTGGTATGTCTGAAAACATTCGAGTTCGATCGATTCTCGGTCGGTACCTCGAGCATTCACGCATCTATCGCTTTGAACATGGTTACGAAAACAACGAACCGCTGCACCTCATTGGATCTGCCGACATGATGGGGCGAAATTTGGATGGGCGAGTTGAAGCATTAGTGCCGCTCACTCATCCAAAGCACCGTATGTGGCTCGACAAAGTGCTCGGGTATTTGACTGATGACGAAGCGGCCCATTTTGACTTGCATGCTGATAATTCCTGGGTACGGGCTGGAGCCCCTGGGCTCACCGTGGATGCCCAACGAAAACTGCACGACTGGGTCGTGCAAACCCAAGTCCGATAAAGCGGTTAACTTGTTCGTAATCTGACGTTCAGACAGGTTTTACCTCGTGCGTGTAGGTTTTATGTAGAGCAAATCTGCCATTCAGCAGATTTTTTGATAGAAAGCTGGCCAATGGACGAATTACGTAAGACGTTTCATCAAGAAGTTGATGCCATTCGTGACCAAGTAATTCGACTTGGAGCCTCGGTAATTGAAGCCATACCTCGAGCAACTGCTGTGTTGCTGAGTGGCGATCTAGAAGGCGCCGACTATTTGGTGCAAGCCGATGACGAGATTGATGCTCGCGCAGTAGACATTGAAGACCAGTGCTTTCAGCAACTTGCTCTGCAGGCACCTGTAGCAGGAGATTTGCGTCAATTGGTTTCGACTATCAAGATCACTGGTGAACTTGAACGATCTGCCGACTTGGCCGTCAACATCTGCAAAGGTGCGCGACGAATTTATGGTCATGACATTGATCCAGTGTTGCGTGGCTTAATCTCCAAAATGAGCGAGCAGGCCCAGCAACTGTTTATCTCCGCAATGGACGCCTTTGAGTCAAGTGATGCACCCAAGGCTGCAGCCATTGACGACATGGACTCATTTTTGGACGGTCTACACCGGCAGTTCATCCAAGAAATTTTTGAGTGTCATGCTCGAGGAAAAATGGATGTTCAGGTTGCCGTTCAACTCGCAATCATCGGCCGATTCTACGAGCGCATTGGCGACCATGCCGTAAACGTTGGCGAACGAACTCAATTTATTCTCACAGGTGTCCTGCCAGAACATCGTGGTGCTGCGCGCTTCAAGGCTCGGCACTCTGGTGACTCGCAATCATCATCAGATTCTTCGTCGTAATTCTGCAGTGAATTTGCTATGACGACCATCTGGTTTGTCACTTGCGTGGCGGTAGCACTTATCGCTGGAGCAATTTTTGGTAGGAAATTCTCGCACTCGCGCCGATCAGACGGCACAGTTCGGACTGAAACAAATTTGCCTCTCGATGCAGCAGCGAAAGTAGTTGATGAACAGATGCTGAAAGCATTTGATCTTCTTCCAATTGGTGTTGTGATTAGTCGTGGACTCGACGGTGAACTACTTCGAAATCGAATTGCCACAGAGATGACCGGAGTTCGTCATGTGGATATTTTGGTGGACGAGGCAGTTATCGCACTTGTAAAAGAGACAATCGAGATTGGCGAACAGAACAAATCAATGCAGGTTGCCGGCCCACCTGACCGTTTCTTTCAGTTGCAATCACAACGATTGAATGATGATGGCGTAGTCGTGACGATCGAAGACACCACCGATCGAGTTCGAATTGACACCGTTCGCACTGATTTCGTAGCAAATCTAAGTCACGAATTGAAAACACCAATCGGTGGCATCGCGGCCCTTGGCGACACGATGATGGATGAAACCGACCCAGCAGTAATGAAGCAGTTGGCAGAACGAATCGTTCGCGAATCTTTTCGGATGGCAGGCATCGTGAATGACCTGCTCGATCTTTCGCGGATTGAATTTGGGCGTTCATCTGAATGGGAACGAATCGAATTGAACGGTGTCATCAAAGAGGTGGTTGCACTTGCGCAAGACGGCGCTCGACGCCACAAAGTCGAACTCGTGACGAGCGGCAATTTTACTGCTGAAGTTTTTGGGGATCGAAGCCAGCTCGTTTCGGCATTTTCTAACCTTGTTGAGAATGCGATTAAGTACAGCGACGAAGATCGACTTGTCAAAATTATTGGTGATGTGCGAGTTGACGATTTGACAGTTGCAGTTGTTGATCAAGGCTTGGGAATCGCTCCAAAAGATCATGAACGAATTTTTGAACGTTTCTATCGAGTTGACAGGGCGCGAAGCCGATCAACAGGGGGAACAGGACTGGGTTTGTCAATCGTGCGACATATTGTCGACAACCACGGAGGAAAAATTGAATTGAAGTCAAATGAGGGTGAAGGTGCAACCTTCACTGTTGTGTTACCCCGTCAAAAAGACCAAAAGGATCAAGAGGATTAAAAATGAGTCAGCCAACTGAATTACCGATGGTCTTTGTTGTCGAAGACGAAGAGTCATTTATTGAAGCGCTGGATATTGGTTTGAAGCGTGAAGGGTTTCGTGTCAGTGTTGCCAAAGATGGTGCAGAAGCTCTGTCTATGTTTGACAAAATCAATCCGGACATCATTTTGCTGGACGTGATGTTGCCAAAAGTTTCGGGTACCGATGTATGTCGTGAAATTCGTAAAAAAAGCCAGGTTCCAATCATCATGGTTTCAGCAAAAGGATCAGAGATTGACACGATCATTGGTCTTGAGGTTGGCGCTGATGACTACATTGTCAAGCCCTATCGACTGCGCGAACTTGTGGCGCGCATTCGGGCCGCACTGCGCCGCAGCTCATTGACTCCAACAGAGATTGACGAAGTAGGTTTTGGCACTGTCTCGATCGGGGACGTAGCAATCGATCCAGAACAGCACGTCGTGACAGTTCGCGGCGTCGTGACCAAACTTCCACTTAAAGAATTTGAGTTGTTGTACGTGCTCGTTGCTAATGCCGGAAGGGTAATGACTCGAGAAACGCTGATTGATCGAGTGTGGGGCGCAGATTATTACGGTGATACCAAAACGCTTGACGTACATATCAAGCGTTTGCGCAGCAAAATTGAATCCGAGCCAGCCAATCCAACTCGGTTGGTCACCATCCGTGGGCTTGGCTATAAGTATGAGAAAATGAGCGCATAGCAACGCAAAATAGACATACGGGCCTCGCGCCAGTGAGCCCCCTTACGCGGCTGTCACGCGTACATGTGCTGATGGTGGTTGGCGAGGCTGCTCTTGCGGTTTCTTTGGCCGACTCACTCTTTTTATCAATTAGCCCTGATGCTGCACGTTCAAAAGTAATTCTGTTTTTGGCTATCAGCCTTGCTCCCTTTGCTGTGCTCGCGCCGATTATCGGGCCGTACATCGATCGTTTGCCAGGCGGCCGTCGCATCACGGTGTGTCTTGTTGGATTGATGCGTGCGATCGTGTTGATAGCGATGATGAAGTGGCTGAACTCACTTGCATTGTTTCCACTGGCATTTCTGTCGCTAGTGCTGGCCAAGACGTATGGGGTCTCGCGATCGGCGATTATGCCTACGGTTGTAGACGGCGACGAGCAATTGATGGCGGCCAACGGAAAACTTGGGCGACTGACCAGTGTGGTTGGTTTTCTTGGTGGAGCTCCAGCAGTTTTGTTGCAACTTATCGACACCAGATTGTCACTCGGGTTGTCGGCTTGTGCATTTGCTTGTGCGGGCATCGCAGCGCTTGCACTGCCGCAGCACATTGCGGCAGTCCCAAACACGATGCAAGAAATTGAGAAACACGAGCTTCATGAACCTGAAATTCGTCAAGCCGCATTTGTCATGCTGCTTTTACGTGGCGCCGTTGGTTTTATGTTTTTTCATTTAGCTTTTTGGTTACGCGATCAAAAAGCTGGCACTGCTTGGTTTGGTCTTGCGGTTGTAGTTTGTTCGCTCAGCACATTCGCTGCCAATGCCATTGGTCCATTGCTGCGTCGGCGCA
Source organism: Acidimicrobiaceae bacterium (assembly GCA_947458565.1). Classification (GTDB taxonomy): domain Bacteria; phylum Actinomycetota; class Acidimicrobiia; order Acidimicrobiales; family Ilumatobacteraceae; genus UBA3006. Next base: position 1,684 of record CANGZK010000069.1, on the reverse strand, counting down.
TTCACGAACAAAGAATGCTTCAACTCTGTGTCGCAAGTGTTTGCATTGGTGGTCTTGTCGCTGGATATTTTGGTGGAATTACTGCGGGAATTATTCTGGCCGGTGTTGTAAATGGAGTCGGTTCGATTGGGCGACTCGCTTTTGAGTCGACAGTGCAATCAAAAGCACCAGATGTAAACCGTGCGCGAACATTTGTGCGTTACGAAACGCGCAATCAAATCGCATGGGTAATAGCCGGCCTACTTGCGGTTATCGCAACGCCACCAGGAGCAGTTGGCTTTTTGATTGTTGGCGTTGGTTCGGCAGTTGCGTCGCTGCTATTTGTCTTGCAACTCAATGCGAGCAAGCCACAGACCAGGAGCATCTAACTCGTTAGGTGTAGGCAAATTGCCCGCCTGAGTAAAGAGCTGAGACAGGCCATCATGCCCAGCGCGCTCGGTGACACCTTCCGCAAAGGCGTGCCCGCGTTCAACTTGCTGGCGGGTAAGGCGCAAGCCCAGAAGTTGCTCAACAAATGAGTCATGGGGAGCAGATTCAACACGTCGTCTGCGCACTGCTTCTGCAATCTGCGCACCGCCACCCAAAACCAGTGATGAAATTGCGTCCACACTGTGGTCGATATAGCCAATAACTGAAGCAATCATTGCGTCTAGGACTGGAGCTTGTCGCTCTTGTTCAGGTGAACGAACTGCACCCAAGATGATGGTCGGGTCTGTGAGAAATTTTTGCATCATTGCCATCGGGTCACTGGTACCGAGGTCCATTGTCGTGAGTCTGTCCATCAGCGCGTTTGGGTTTGGTCGAAAGCCGGCAATGTATTTACTGATCTGTTGATTGATCGAATCACGAACATGATTGACGCTGAGCACGGCGTGAGATGTGAGCTCGTGGATTAATACCCACATGCGCATGTCGTCAACTGCAATGCTCCAGTCGTTTGCAAACTGCTCAACATTGATTGCAACGAGAAGAAGTTGATTTTGTGGTTCACGTGGAATCGGCAAGTCGTATTGACCGAAAGCACGAAGTGAGAGTTGTCCGATCATGGATCCGATCGACATACCCATCATCGCTGGTGCCATCATCTTGTTGAGCGACGACATCATTGCCGCAATCTGATCGGACTCCATATCCGTATCTATCTTGAGCTCGGTGCCAGGCATCGGAGCATCAACACTTGGGTTACTAAGAGCGGTAGCAAGTTGCGTGAAGAGCGGCTTGTAGGACTCGAGTGTGTGGTGTACCCACGTGGAGTGATTGGTGACAACGATGTTGGGAAGTGCTGTGCCAGTGCCAGTAGCTAATCCGGTGTAGTTGCGCACGTGCATGTCGGCAATTGGTGCGAGTTGCTCGAGGCTCACGCGAGAAGTTGGATCAACATTTGCTTCAGTGTTGGTGCCATTCGTTGCTGTCGAGATCGCTACTTGTCGCGCAACATCCCACTGAAGTGGACCTTGGCCTGCCATTGCCTTTGCTAGGTCGCCGAAAAGGGGGATTCCAGCAAATGGTTGTTCGTCGGGGTTATTGCTCACCGCTCTAGAGCCTATTAAAATTTTAAACTAATTGACCATCCACAACCTCGGGTACGATGAAAGTGATGTCACACCGCGAATTCTCTCAAGACAGCAACGTGTGGCTTGAAATCACTGCTGCGCAACTTGATGTTGGAGCCGTGTATGACTGG
>CANGZK010000068.1 GCA_947458565.1 Acidimicrobiaceae bacterium | reverse complement strand
TGCGACGCACTTCGCGCAACAAGTCTTGTGCGCGCATCAAGTTGGCTTCGGTTCCTTCAACGCGACGTTCTGCTTTTTCTTTGCGCTTGCGATGCTTGAGCACGCCTGCTGCTTCTTCGATGATTGCGCGTCGATCTTCCGGACGCGCATTGAGCACAGCATCAATTTGTCCTTGGCTCACAATCACGTGCTGTTGACGACCAACGCCGGCATCGGAAAGCAGTTCTTGCACATCGAGCAAACGACACTCGACACCATTGATCGAGTATTCACTTTCGCCACTGCGGAAGAGCACACGACTTACGGTCACTTCGGTGAACTCAATTGGCAACAAACCAGCAGAGTTATCGATCGTCAACATGACTTCTGCGCGACCGAGTGCTGGGCGCTTGGACGTGCCCGCGAAAATGACGTCGTCCATCTTTTGACTGCGTACCGACGACGGTGCCTGGGCGCCAAGCACCCACGCAATGGCATCAACCACGTTGGACTTGCCCGAACCGTTTGGCCCCACCACTACGGTGACACCTGGTTCGAGCTCCATCACGGTGGTATCAGCAAAAGACTTGAAGCCTTTGAGAGTCAGCGATTTGAGAAACACGTCAATCGGCGAGAATAGTAGAAAAACCCACTTTGAGTAGCATTTGCAGGATTTTCAGCGCTGACAGACCGCGCAGTAACAGGTGGTGCGCCCCGCGACCGTGGTGCGCGAGATTCGGGCCTTATTGCATGTCAGACAGATTTCGCCCGCTCGCCCATACACACGATGCTCGTTTTGATAGCTGCCAGTGTCACCCATCACGTCCACGTACTGCGTGTCGTCCAATGTGCTGCCACCCGAGGCCACTGCATCACCCAAAATCTGCACGATTGCATCGTGTAACCGTCTGATTGTCGGCATCGATAATCGCTCGGGAACCCTGCTCCAACGCAAGCCAGCTCGGTGCATAATCTCATCGGCATAAATGTTTCCAATACCGGCAATCACGCTCTGATTGAGCAGTGTGCCTTTGAGGTTGCCCCGCTTACCCGCAAATCGTTGATGCAGAATTTCGGGTGTGAACTCATCAACGATTGGATCAACCCCTAGACGCAAGAGTTCTGGCATCTGTTCGGCCAATTGATCTGGATCGAACACGACTACTTCGCCAAATGTTCGTGGATCGACAAACCACAATTCACATGGTGGCTGATCTGCGAGCGCTTCCAGATACAACACCACATGAGTGTGCAGTAATCGTCGCGCACCAGCATCTGCAATCAGCACTCTGCCACTCATGCGCAAGTGAATCATCATCTGTTGGCCAGAGTCGAGTGAACACAACAGATATTTTCCTCGTCGGCCAGCGTGCGTGATCGTGGTTCCAGACAACCCATCGATCAATGCTTCGCGACTTGTGCGCCTGACAGTTCGTTCGCGACCCACTTCCACTCGCGCAATGCGTCGCCCCACTGCCAAGCGCTCTATCCCGCGCCGAACTGTTTCGACTTCGGGCAACTCGGGCATTGCAAAAAACTAGTTAACTGCGTGTTCGCGATGCAACGTGTCGCAGGCAATCTCGGCAGCCAACTGCTCAGCAACTTTCTTTGATCGCCCTTCACCGCTACCCATTTCGCGGTCGCCTACATACACAGTTGCAAAGAAAACCTTTTCGTGATCTGGGCCTTCGTCGGTGACGCGATAGTGCACGTGCTCGTCCAACAAATGTGAAGCCATCTCTTGTAGACGAGTTTTGGCGTCGAGTCTGTCAAGACCACCCATGGCGTTGTCAATTGCATGAGACATCAATTGCGTAACCACTCGGTGCGTCACCACCGCACCCGCGTCTAAATACACAGCGCCGATCACGGCTTCAAGTGCGTCCGACAAAATCGACGTCTTTTCGCGACCACCCGCGGCATCTTCACCCTTGCCCAACAACAAGTGATCGCCCAGATCGAGATCGGTAGCAATTGCGCCAAGGGCGTTTGCATTAACAACGCTCTTGCGCAAGTCGGTCAGCTTGCCCTCCTGAAACTCGGCATGGCGCTGATACACAATGTCGGCAACAACCCATCCGAGTACGGCATCACCCAAAAACTCGAGTCGTTCATTGGATTCATACCCATCGTTTTCAGATGTCCACGAACGATGTCGCATTGCGGTCGCTAGCAATGTTTCGTCGGCAAAGCGATGCCCAATTCGCTCGGCCAACGACTCGAGCAAGTTACTCATTTCGGTTGCAATGCCTCTGCGATAAGTCCGACCATGTTGCTCTCCACCATCTCTTGAGCAACCTTGATTCCGTTGAGCATTGCGCGCGCACTTGATGAACCGTGCGAGATGATGCACACGCCATCTACGCCCAGCAAGATCGCTCCGCCTGTTGAGTCTGGATCAAAAATTGAATACACATCGAGTAATGCTGGCATGATCGCATCGGCGTGTTCTTTGTATTGTGGCGCACCGATTGCACCAAACAGCGCTTTGACAATTGAACGCATTGCGCCTTCCAGGGTCTTCAATGCAACGTTGCCCGTAAATCCATCGGTAACCACAACATCTACTGCGTCAGTGGTGATATCGCGGCCCTCTACGTTGCCGATGAAGTTGATCTCTTTACATTCACTCAACAGCACAAAAGCTTCTTTGCGCAGCGTGTCGCCCTTGCCCGGCTCTTCACCAATCGAGAGCAGACCAACGCGTGGCTTGTCGATACCAAAGCGCACACGCGAATACACCGAGCCCATGATTGCGAATTGTGTGAGCCACTCGGCTTCTACCTCTGCGTTTGCGCCGGCGTCTAACAACACTGTGTGCGTGCTACCAGGAACAGGAATCGGTGTAGCGATTGCAGGACGCTTGACGCCTTTAATTCGGCCCATGCGCAACAGAGCCGAAGCCATCGTTGCGCCCGTGTTACCAGCAGAAATCATTGCGCTTGCTTTACCGTCGCGAACCAACTCGGCAGATTGCACAAGTGTCGAATCTTTTTTGGTGCGCACTGAAGACGCTGGGTCTTCGTGCATGTCAATGAACTCGGTTGCAATGTGCACTGGCAAATTGCCAATATCGAAACGAGTGCCGAGATCGGCAGGGCCGACTAAGAGAACTGGAATGCCAAGAGCAGCAGCTTGCTTTGCTCCTTCAAGAATTTCGGCGGGGGCTTTGTCGCCACCCAGCGCATCAACCGCAATGGGCAGCATAAATTTGCCCGCGATAAATTAAGCGACGTCGACGGCGATGCGACCCTTGTACCAACCGCAGTTACCGCACACAGTGTGTGGCAACTTTGAAGTTGAACAACGTGGGCACACGCTGCGCGATGGTGCACCAAGCTTCCAGGCGCCTGCCATGTGGCTGTGGCCCTTCATTTTGGATTTCTTTTTCTTTGGAACTGGCATCGCGTGCTCGGCTTTCGGTTACTGGACTGGCTTACTGAACGGTGTCTTAGGTTATCGGGTCAAGACCTAGTTCAGTTCTTCGCGCAATTGGTCCAAAACTGCCCACCGTTCGTCAAATCTCTGGGCCTGGCAACCACACGGAGCACTCTGCAAATCGGCTCCACACTGTGGGCACAGCCCGGGGCAATCGGGCTTACACAACGGCGTATCGGGCAGGCTGAGCAAGACCATTTCACGCACCATCGGCTGCAAATCCAGGCTCTCGCCCACAATCGGATATGCGTCAGGATTATCTGGGACCCGCTGGTACATCTCATCAATCGATGCGACGTTCGCGTATTCGATAGTGCGTAGGCACCGTCCGCAGAGAAGTTGAGATTGGCCGGTGACAGTGCCTTGCACGATGATGCCGCCATTAATACTTTCGAGTTGCAGCGCGATCTCGATTTCGGTTTCATCATTGAGACGCTTGTCGGCAAAATCAAAAGTTGAAACAGGAATAGTGATCTCAATGTCCTTGAGCGTGCCCGCACGCCGCGTCATCTCGATGATGTTGATCAGTAGCGGTGATGCCACAAATTACTACTAGTACTGGTCGTCGTCTTGATCGAAGAACGTCGGAGCACTTGACACAATTTCATCAACGTCGTTGTCGCTGCGAGTTGGCTCGGGTGCCGCACCAACTATCGACAAACGTTCGCGACCTTGCGAAACGGTGCGTGTCAAACGATCAAGCAAGATTTCAAAACTGGCAAGACGACGGTCAAGAAAATCTTCTGTCTCGTTCTTGAGTCTGCGCGAGTCTGCATCTGCGGCCTCGAGTACTTGGCGCGCACGAGTCTCGGCTGCTCGCACTACTTCTGTGCGTTGCACCATTCGCTCGGCCTGCACGCGTGCTGCTTCGACTATTTCGTCGGCCTCGCGCTGGGTTTTGACCATGAATTCCTGACGCTCTTTGAGCATCCAGCGAGCCTGACGAATTTCGTCTGGCAAGCAGGCTTGAGCATCTTGCAATAACGCAACAACATGATCGCGATCGATACGCGGCGTGCTCGAAAGCGGCACATTTGGGGCAGAGGCAATCGTATGAATGACTTCTTCCAGGATTGATTCGGTGTCACCCAACTCAACTGGCACACTTGCATCAATCTCGCCACTCAAATCTTCGTAGCCGTCGTTTCCATTGTTGCGACTCATTATTTTGCCCTCATTTTTTTGCTTGTGGTGTTTGTTTGGCAATCAGTGCTTTGAGCACGGGCGCTGAAACCATTGGTGTGGCAATTTCGCCGGTGTAGTCGACAAATTGGCGAATGTACCTGCTGCTAATAAACGAATGCTCTGGGCGTGAAAACAGCAATATCGTCTCGATGCCGCTTGCGCCTTGATTGGTCTGAGCCATCTGTTGCTCTACTTCAAAGTCTCCACCGGTGCGCGCGCTCTTAATAATGAAGGACGCAGCGATTTTGCTAGCCGCCTCAAGAGTGAGCCCACCATACGTCTCAACACAAACCTTCTTGCCGAGATGAGCCACCGACTGGCGCACAAGATCTGCCCGCTCATTCGGGCTAAACATGCCACTCGGCTTATCGGGGTTGTGCATTACCCCAATGACCAAGTCGCCAAAGAGCGCCACGGCCTGCTCGGCGATGTCGAGATGTCCAAGATGAAACGGGTCAAAACTCCCGGGGTAAAAAGCAACAGCCATATCGCTACTTACGCTAACCGCTGTAGGAACGACACGTACGCACGCCCATATCGCTTCACACGGGTCACTTCCCAGCCAATAATTGCAGGCAATGCGCCATTCACTCCACTGAACTCATCATTCATATCTCGGTCGCTCTCTGCTACCACGAGGTCGCACGCAACCTCGCCCAGAAACCTGCCCCATTGCTTAAATTCGTATGGAGGATCGGCCAACACCAACGAAGCATTGCGCACCAAGCCAATGTTGGTCATTGCATCCCCGCGTACAACAGTCGAACGATCTGTGAGCCCAAGTGTCTCGAGGTTTTCGTGCAATACCTCAAGTGCCTCACGATCGCGCTCGATAAACGTGCAGTGCTCTGCACCGCGTGAGAGGGCTTCAATACCAAGTGCTCCACTGCCGGCGAAAGCATCAATCACTCGAGCCCCCACAACCACACCCAAACTGCCGAGCGCATTGAAGGTTGCTTCACGAGCTTTGTCGGTTGTTGGACGAGTTTTCTTGCCGAGTGGGGCGTTGATACGTCGCCCCCTCAACTCTCCTGCCACAACTCGCATACCTTTTACGCTATTGCCCACTTGTCGTGATTAATGAACTGGTTGTTCTAACTGGTTGTATTAACTGGTTAAATAGACAAGTGAGCGACGACCAACACGAGTACGAATCTGGTCCTGCCGAGCCGCCAACCGAATCGATCACCTGTGTCGATTGCGGTGGCAGATGCCATCTGCTCACCCATCCGCCAGAAGACGGACTCTGGCTTGCTGGAGATGTAGTTGCCTATCGATGCTCTGATTGCTTGGATCGCTGGGATCTTGTGCTCATGCCCCTCGGTGAATAGTAAAAAAAATTTACTTACAAATGTTAGTTAGCCCTAAATGTCCTTGCTCTAGCATTGTTATATGCCAGCTTCTACCTCAAACTCACTGCCAGATTCGAAAACCCGCATTCTCGAGTCGGCGAGAGCCGAACTGAACTCTCAAGGAATCTTGGGGCTTCGAGTTTCTGAAGTTGC
>CANGZK010000067.1 GCA_947458565.1 Acidimicrobiaceae bacterium | reverse complement strand
TTGCCCTCAACATCAATTACGTGTGCGCCTTCACCACGCGCAACGATGTACGGCTCGCCGCCAACGGCTTTAAACGCGCGAATCGAAGAGTTGACTCCGCCAGGAATTACTTCGGCAGAACGTGTGTACAACGTGTGATTTGACGGAACACCTTTGCCTGTGCAAACAGTTGCTGTGCAACCTGCCGCAACACATGCAACTGGATCACAAAATTGAATGCTCATGTTTTAGCGATTGTTTTCTGCGAACCAACGCGCGAAATATGTGAGGATGATGTCTGCACCGGCGCGCTTGACGGCCGTGAGTTGCTCAAGTGCCACGGTGTCGTGATCGATCCAACCATTTGCCGAAGCCGCTTTAATCATCGCGTATTCGCCACTCACGTGATACGCAGCCACTGGCACATCAACTTGTGCACGCACTGCGCTAATCACGTCGAGATAACTCAACGCAGGTTTGACCATGACGATGTCGGCACCTTGTTCGATATCGGCGTGCACCTCGCGCAGCGCTTCACGCGCGTTACGCCAATCTTGTTGGTAACTCTTGCGGTTACCTCCACCCTGAATCTGCACATCAACAGCATCGCGAAACGGACCATACAAACCAGAGGCGTACTTTGCCGAGTAGGCCATAATCGCAACATCAGAAAATCCTGCGCCATCAAGTGCATCTCGAATCGCGCCAACTTGGCCGTCCATCATTCCGCTTGGAGCCACAACATGTGCGCCTGCAGTTGCCTGCGCAAGTGCTGCTCGACAGTAAATATCAAGCGTCGCATCGTTGTCAACGTCACCGTGCTTGTTGAGCACTCCGCAGTGTCCGTGCGATGTGTATTCGTCAACACACAAATCAGACATCAGCACCATGTCATTGCCGACTTCTTTTTGCAATTCGCGTAATGCCACCTGCACGATGCCGGCTGGATCAAATGCGCCAGAGCCAACTTCGTCTTTCACTGATGGAATGCCAAACAAAATGACACCAGGAACACCAAGTTCTGCAAGCTGTACTACTTCACTGCGCAATGAATCGAGCGTGTGTTGCACGACGCCAGGCAGCGACAAGATTGGTTGCGCAGACGTAATGCCCTCGCGCACAAATAGTGGGGCAACAAGATCTTTGACGCCCAAACGCACTTCTGCAACAAGTTCGCGCATGGCGGGACTCTGTCGCAAACGACGGGGGCGAGATTGCGGAAACGCCATACCCGTAAGGCTACGGGTGCTGTTGTTCGAAAACCTCAACGAGTGCAGCCACCACAGCACTGGGCGTTGTTTGTGCAGCAACGCTCGAAACCCGAATATTGAGATTGCGCGCAACCCGCGCAGTTGATTCACCAATTGCAATGACAACGTTTGGCGTCTTCATCCCCATACCCGCACGCCAAGAGCGCACAGCCGATCCGGAGTAAAAAACAACAGCATCTGCTTGAGTCGCCTGCTCAACTTCTTGTTCGCTCGGAGTAGCCGCCACAGTTTGATACGCGGCTGCCTCGTCTACCAACCAACCGCGCTCGGCAAGTCCGCGTGCAACCGATGAGTCGACTACACCGCCCACGTTTTCAACTTGAGCGAGCAATACTCGCCCCTCGCCATACGGAAATTCGCGCACAAGTGTCTGCGCATTTGCAATACTCGGCATGAAGTCCGCAGCACATCCAAGTGCCTTTGCCGTTGCGCCACCAACCGCCGCGATTTTTGGTCGTCGTGCATCACTAGCCAACAGCGTCTGAAGAAATGCTGCAATGCTTTGCGCTCCATTTGCAGACGTAACAACTATCCAGTCATACTCTTCGGCGCGATCAAGCGCCGCTTTCAGCTTGCGACCGCCATCGCTTGGTCCAACAATTTTGATCAGTGGAACCAACAACACGTTGACATCGACTTCGGCCAGCAATTCGGCAAGTTCGCTTGACTGTTCAACTGGACGAGTCAGTACAACTGTCTTTCCGGCGAGGTTGGTCATTGCAGTTTGTTTCGGCACTGCGTTGCGATGTCGCGAGCTAATTGCAAACGATCTGCAACACCAGCGACCGACTGCGTGTGCACCACATGACGATCAGCCGCCGTGTCACCAGTTGCCATAAATGCGGTAAATACATCTTGCTCATCCAAATGTGCACCGATTGGCATATTGCATCCTGCGCCAAGCTCGGCCAAGAATGCTCGCTCCATTTCAACTGCGCGACGAGTTGCTGCGTGGTCAACCGCCTGAAGTGCAATTTGCGTTGCGGCATCGCCCACTCGACACTCCACTGCCACACAACCCTGACCGATCATTGGAACAACAACACTTGGGTCAAGAATTTGTGCAATCTGATCAGTGAGTCCAAGCACCTCAAGTGCCGCAACTGCCATGACAATTGCACCACCTTCAGGTATCTTGCCCAGCCGAGTATTGATGTTGCCTCGCAAATCAATAAACGCGAGGTCGGGTCGCATCGTGAGCAACTGCGCACGCCGGCGCACCGAGCCAGTTGCAACCGTTGCACCTTGTTGCAGGCCAGACATCGTGTTGCCAACTAATGCATCGCGAGCATCTCGCCGCGCGCACCATGCACCAACGACAAGACCATCGGTTTGCAAAGACGGCAAATCTTTTGCCGAGTGCACGGCCAAATCTGCGTGCCCATCCAACACGGCCTGCTGTACTTCTTTTACAAAAATACCCTGACCACCAATTTGGTGCAGTGGAACATCGCGTTTGATGTCGCCAAGCGTTTCAACAAAAACGAGTTCAGTTGTTTCACCGGTTGCCGCAGATATTGCATGAGCAACTACTTCGGCTTGAGTGCGGGCTTGTGCACTCGAGCGAGTTGCAAGACGAATCATTCGATGTCGAAGAGGTCGCGCAGTGCCGCAGCGATGCGCTCACCTTGGGGCGTGCCCGCACTGTTTTTGAGTTGGATGGATGGAGTGTGAAGCAATTTGGCAACAACCGACTTGCTCATGGTTTCAACCAATTCACGTTGTTCCGGAGTTAAACCAGACATGCGAGCTGCAAATCTTTCCATCTCAGCGCGACGAATGTTTTCGGCACGCTCGTGCAACTCGGCAACCAGTGGAGCGGCTTGCCGAGCAATTGACTCTTGAGTGAAGCGTTCAACTTCTTCACCGATGATTGTTCGCACTGCATCGGCTTCATTATTGCGAGCATTGATGCCGACCTGTGCCCAGTCGCGCAGGTCATACAAATCACGCAACGTCACATGCGCAATTTCACTTACCGAATGCTCCACATCTCGTGGCATTGCAATATCCACGATCAACAGCGGCGATTGTGGCGACGTAGCCCGCACAGAGTTGACCAACTCGGCGGTGATAATTGGCTCTGTTGCGCCAGTGCATGTCAACACCACATCGGCTATGCCAAGAGCATTTGCCAACTCAGAAATTGGACTGACCACAGCACCAACTGTGGCGGCGAGTTGTTCTGCTCGCTCTGTATTGCGATTCATGACGGTCACCGACGCAGCACCCGCACTCGAGAGTGCGCGGGCAATGCCTGCACCCATGTCACCTGCGCCAACGACGAGAACACTTTTGCCCTGCATTGTTCCCAACAACTCTTTAGCCATCTCGACCGCAGCGTGCGAAATTGATGTTGTTGACTTACTGATTCCAGTTTCGTTGCGCGCACGCTTACCCACTTCGAGCGCTTGTCGAAACAACATATTGAGCGTCGTGCGAGAGGTTTGCTCTACTCGAGCCAAATCCCATGCGTCGCGTACTTGACCAAGTATTTCGGTTTCACCAATTACCGCAGAGTCAAGACCAGAAGCAACTTCAAACAAATGCGATACTGCAGCTTCGTCATGCTGACTGTAAAAATGTGGATGCAATTCGTCTGGTGTTAGCCCAGAAAGCTCACAAAAGTAGTCGCGCACATCTGCATACGCACCGTGAAACTTTTCAGCAACTACATACACTTCGGTGCGGTTGCACGTTGAGAGCAACACTGTTTCGCGCACATTGTCGCGCGACACCAAACTATGCAGTGCCTTTGTGAGCGACTCTTCGGCAACAGCTACGCGTTCGATTACATCAAGTGGCGCCGAGCGATGATTGACTCCGAGAACAACTATTGACATGCGCCAGGCCTGTTGAGCTGTTCGTAATATCCAAGAATCTGAAGTTCCATGCCCAAATCAACGCTGCGAACCGATACTTCGCTCGGCACCGTTAGCACTGTTGCAGCAAAGTTGAGGATTGATTTGATACCAGCAGCAACAAGCAACTCTGCTGCACGCTGTGCCGATGCAGGCGGTGTGGCGATGACACCAATGCTGACTTTGTCGTTATTGACAATTGACAAGAGGTCATCAACATGCCGCACCACTACTCCACCAACTTTTTTACCAACCTTTGCTGAATCAATATCAACAACTGCTGAAACCTCAAATCCGCGCGAAGAAAAACCAGCGTAATTTGTGAGTGCGTTGCCCAAGTTGCCCGCACCAACAACCACGACCTTCCAATCGTTCAACAATCCCAGTTCACGTTTGATTTGGTAGACGAGATACGCAACGTCGTATCCAACGCCACGTGTTCCATAGCTCCCCAAGTACGACAAATCTTTGCGCACCTTGGCTGCATTAAGTCCTGCCAACCCCGCAAGTTGATCGCTCGACAACTGCGAGACACCTTCCGTTATTGACTTATTCAAAATCTGTAGGTACACCGGCAAACGAGTAACTGCCGCGTCGGGAATACGTCGACGAAGTGCCTCAGGCCGTGATGGGGGTTTCACTAGATCTGTCACACTACGAAGGGTAGGCGTTCGTGCATGAATTCACGAAGTCCGTGCCCCGGCTCTGGGCCTTATGCCCACAAGACATCCGTCACTTTCGAGACAATTAAAAGACCAATTGGCCCAACTAGCCTGCGCCCATGAGTTTTGCCTACAGCATTACTGAGATCGTGGCTGCCCAGTCGGCGCATAACGAGTTGAACTCGGCATTGGCGGGTGCTGCGACCCTCATTGCATGCGCATTTACTTTGAGCACACTCGATCGCTGGTTGCGCCGGCGTCAGCCACACGAATTGGCGTGGACAATTGCGATGGCGCTCTTCGCTGTTGGATCAGGTGCACTGTGGTGGGCCGAAAGTTCAGGTTGGAACTTGATGGCATTCCGTGTTTTTTTCTTGGCTGGCGCCGTACTCAACGTGGCTTGGCTCGCACTCGGAACTGTGTACCTACTGATCGGTGTTCGTGCAGGAGATGTTTCTCGCACGTGGCTCGTCTGGTTGTCGGGTTTTGCAACAGGAGTGGTGTTGATTGCCCCAACAAAATCGCAAATTGTTTCCACCGAATTTCCAGCAGGTCGAGAAATATTTGGTGCAGCGCCACGCATTCTTGCAGCCGTCGGTTCTGGTGTGCCAGCCATGTTCATCATCGTTGGAGCACTGTGGTCGGCTTGGCGAGTAGTCAGAAAGCAAAACCCTGCGGCCACAAAAAGTCTTACCCGAACGGTCACATCTGCAAAGCGACTTGCGGGTGGCAATGTGCTGATCGCTGTTGGCACACTCGTGTTGTCAGCAAGTGGCACACTCGCTGGCCGACTAGGTCAAGACCGCGCTTTTGCGATCACATTGCTCTGTGGCGTTTCAATTCTGTTTAGCGGATTTTTGGTTGCGAGCAACTCAACGCTTAGCGCATCATCAGCGACAAAACGCCTGCACCCAAAATTACTGCAAGCAATAAACCAATAACGAGCGTTGTGGCGGGTCTCATGATCCGATATTACGCCCAATGCAAGAACGACAACTCATTTTTTGGTGCCTAAGCGCACAGACGTAGCCACTCCAGCACCAGCGCTCGGATCTTGTGCAATCACCACCATGTCGGTTGGTCCAAGTTGTAGTTCAGCTGCTGCCGATCCACGGTCAGCACATAATGCGAGCATTCCATATGAGTCGACAACAAGACCAATACCGCCACCAATGTCTGCAAAGTTGCGCACTACTGGCATTGAGCGCACGATCTGGCTACTTGGATCTGATGCGCCAATAATGACTCGCAGTGGCGAACCCCACTTTTCAACATCTTCAGGCCCAACATTCAATTGACAGTTTCCAAATCGATCCACCCACGTCACTTCACTCAGCAACTGCCCACCCTCTTCACGCGGCAACGGAACTACACC
>CANGZK010000066.1 GCA_947458565.1 Acidimicrobiaceae bacterium | reverse complement strand
CTGCCTTCTGCATGTCGCGAATCGGCTCTGCGAATGCTCCCTTGAATTCAGTTTGTGCATCACCAGTAATCCGCTTGAATTGTCCATACAGCTGACCCAACTTGCGCAACGCGGGGGGAAGCTTCTCTGGGCCAAGTACAACGAGACCGAGAATCAGCAGAAAAATAATCTCGCTGCCCGAGAAATTGAACATTGCAACAGTCTAAAGCCTGATCATGTATTGCCATATCATTGACTCGTGCAACAACGGCTTCCATCTCTACTTGGCTCTCCAATTCTGTTTGCCCATCGCGGTGCAAGCGCATATGCCCCTGAAAACACCCTGGACGCGTTCTCCCTCGCGCTCAAACTAGGTTCAAATGGTTTAGAGAGTGACATCTGGGCTACCCGTGATGGTGTTTTGGTTCTTGATCACGACGGCATCGTTAAATCACGATTGCGGTCCAAACCGATTTCCGAGATGAACAAATCAGCTCTGCCCGCTCACGTTCCCAGTCTTGAAGAATTGCTGCAACACTGTGGTACCCAGTACCAATTGAGCCTTGACATTAAAGACCCCGCTGTTTTTAAAACAATTGAAAGCACCGTTACGAATATTGATGGTTCGATGCTCGAGCGGATGTGGCTTTGCCATCCAAGTTGTGAGATGTTGATCAACAATAGAGGTCTGATTACAACATGCAAACTTGTCGATTCGACTCGACTTGCAAAAATCAAGGAAGGACCGGAGCGTCGTGCAGCAACACTTGCAGCGAACGGAATTGAAGCCTTCAACATGCACTACTCAGATTGGAACGGTGGCTTGGTTGCATTATTCCATCGTTTTAACATTGTCAGTTTTGGATGGGACATGCAGCATGAATCTGTGATTGAAACTGGCATTCGCATGGGACTAGATGGAGTATTTAGTGATTGGCCCGACCGAATGGTTGAGGCCAATATCAGGCAGAGTTAAAGAAACTTTGCAGCGCTAAACGGCCAGATAATTACAAAGGCTCGTCCGACGACAAGGGATTGCTCAATCGGACCAAACATTCGACTATCGAAGGATTGTGGTCGGTTATCGCCCATCACAAATAGTTGGTTTTCTGGAACAACCATTTCGTCCATTGTTGGAACACGACAACGATCTTCAAACGCAGATTGAGCAAGGTCGTAGTCGTTCAAGTAAGACTCCTCCAACAATTCTCCATCAACGAAAACTTTGCAATCTTTAATGGAAATCGTTTCTCCTCCAAGCGCAATGACGCGTTTGATGAGGTCATCGTGTTGCACGATTTCGCCGTCAACTGTGACCCTGTCAAAAACAACGACGTCACCTCTATGAATGTCATGCAACCGGTAGGAAAGTTTGTTGACAAGAACGCGGTTGTCTTGAAACATGGTTGCTTCCATGCTGGGTCCAGATATATAAAACTGCTGGAGAATAAGCGAGCGAACGGTAACCGCGATAACCAAAGCAACAACAAGTACTGTTACCCACTCGCGAATAACTCGTGCACCATTACTGACGGAAGTCAACGGCGGCAGCTGCTCAGAATTCATCAGCCTGTAACGGTAGCCGCAGAGATCAGCAGCTAGAGCGATGCGATCAGTTTTTCGACCCGATCATCCTTGTGTATGAAAGGGTCTTTGCACAACACTGTCTTTTGTGCTTGGTCGTTAATCTTGAGGTGAACCCAATCGACTGTGTAATCACGTTTCTTCTCTTTGGCGGCGCTAATGAATTCTGATCTCAATCTCGCTCGAGTTGTTTGAGGCGCAGTTTCCATTGCGGCAACGATGTCTTGCTCTTTGCAAATCCGGTCAACCATTGAGCGAGCCTGCATCCGATAAAAAATACCCCGGTCTTGACGAATGTCGTGATACTGCAAGTCAAGGGTTTGTACCCGAGCGTCATCAAGCGCAAGTCCGTTCTTGGATCGAAATGCTTCGATCAGGTTGTGCTTGATGACCCAGTCAATTTCCCTGCCAAGTTTTAGCGGATCATTCTCGATAGTCGATACACAGTGTTCCCACATCTCTAGTGCCTTCAACTCTGGCTCTGTGAATCCATGTGTATCTGCAAATTTCAAAGCACTGTCGAGATACTCGCGTTGAATATCGAGAGCAGAAAGTTCGCGGCCACTTTCAAGACGAACCTTCTTCCGACATGTGATGTCGTGACTGAAATCGCGAATCGCTCTCATTGGATTCTCTCGCGTCATATCACGTAACGAATGATCGTTAGTTTCGATCATCCGTAGCATGCACGCTGTACTCCCGAGTTTCAAGAACGTTGTGTATTCGCTCATGTTCGAATCACCGACAATTACGTGCAGTCGGCGATACATCTCGGCATCTGCATGCGGTTCATCTCTCGTATTGATAATTGGTCTACTGCGCGTAGTCGCAGAACTCATCGACTCCCAGATATGTTCAGCGCGCTGAGCGATGCTGAAAATCGGCCCACGAGCCGTTTGTAGGACTTGGCCTGATCCGGTGAATATCTGACGAGAAATCAGAAAAGGAATGAGATGTTGCTGATATTTGTCCGGTTCAGTGTTCCGACGAGTGAGGTAATTCTCGTGGCAGCCATAGGAGTTTCCCGCGGAATCATTGTTGTTCTTGAACAAATATATCGTGCCACGGATTCCTTCTTCCTTCAACCGTTGTTCGGCGCCAATCATCAGCTCTTCAAGCTTGCGTTCTCCCGCTTTATCGTGCACCGTGCAATCATAAATTGAGTCGCACTCGGGTGTTGCGTATTCCGGGTGGGATCCCACATCAAGATAGAGACGAGCACCATTCTCGAGAAATACATTCGAACTTCTACCCCACGAGACCACGCGACGAAAAAGATATCGAGCTACTTCATCAGGGCTAAGCCGACGTTGACCCCTTAATGTACAAGTGACGCCATATTCGGTCTCAATTCCGAATATGCGTTTGTCCATGACAATTGCGAATCAAACCAGATATTGGGCAATTGTGTCGTCGCTCAACCTATCAAAGCAGCGACGCGAGCTATTACGAGTCAGCACAGCAACTTCAAGCTCTGATGAGTTGATGGACGAGTCAACCGAGCTCAGCGCGTGATGTGCAATTTTGACAGCATTTTGAATCGTTGATCCAGCAACGAAACGTTCCGACAATCGCCCTCGTATTGCGTCCATGTCTCCACCCAACACAGTGAATCGATGCTCATCAATTACGGTGCCGTCGTACATGATGTGAAACAACTGGTCCCGATCGGGTGTAAGGCCAACTTCAGCGACAAGAATCTCGACTTCAAGTGGCTTCATCTCGTGTGTGAAGGTTTGGCCAAGTATCTGCGCATACTGATTCGCCAAACCGCGTGCATCAACATCCAAGCGCGAAAATTGGTAACCCTTGAGATCCGCAGCACGTACTCCAGCAACTCTCAGCTGATCGAACTCGTTGTATTTGCCAACACCAGCGAAAGCAATCCGATCATAAATTTCACTTATTTTGCGCAAAGTGTTCGATGGGTTTTCTGCCACAAGAGCTATGCCATCGTCGTATTGCAATGCGACTAGAGCTCTTCCACGCGCAATCCCCTTACGCGCATAGTCGGCACGATCCTTCATCATTTGCTCGGGTGCTACGTAGTACGGCATGCTCATCGCTGACCTACTCCCCGAGCGATTGCCTCATACGTGACCTTAAGTTGACTATCTTCAACGCGAGTGAAGCCTTCGCTCGTTATCGAAGCAATCACTGGGTAAATTCCTCGCAATGCATCGGGTCCACCTGTAGCAGAGTCAGCATCTGATGCTTCCCACAATGCCCGGGCTGTGAGTTCAACACCCTCGTCAACCGTCATGTCACGTTTCCAACCCATGCGTAAGACAGTTCCAGCATGCAACATGCCTGAGCCTGTGGCAACAAAGTCGTGCTCTTCGTATCTGCCGCCAGTCGCGTCATAGTTCCACAATCGACCATGTTGTAAGAGTGTGTCGTACCCAGCAAAAATTGGGACCACCATAAAACCCTGCATAGCGGCCGGAAGATTGCTTCGGACGAACATGGACAGTTGGTTTGCTTTACCTTCAAGAGAAAGTGACTGACCCTCAACCTTTTCATAGTGTTCGATTTGAAGTTGGAACAACTTGACCATTTCCATGGCCGGTCCGGCTGCTCCAGCAATAGCGACGCCACTGAATTGATCTGCTTGCACTACCTTTTCCATCTCGCGATGGCTGATTAAGTTGCCAGAAGTGGCTCGACGATCACCCGCCATTACAACACCGTTCACGCATCGAAGCGCAACACAGGTCGTCGCATGTGGAACAAGCATCTTGTTTACTGAACCGGTTTCACCAAATGGCGACAAACCAACACGCTTCAAAAGTTCGCCAAAATTAGCACCGGGATCCTGCTCAAAGGAAAACATCGGCATTGACATATATCTGTAGGTTAGGGCTATTGCCCACCTTTTTGCACATAGCTTTTGACAAACTCTTCTGCATTGGTTTCAAGCACTTCGTCAATCTCGTCAAGCAGACTGTCCAGATCCGCTGTGAGATTTTTGGCATCATGACTCTGTGCGACTTTGGCTTCAGTTGCCGATGCAGTCGGCTTTCGTGATGACGAAGTTTTTTTTATTTGCTCGGGCATGATTGAACCATAGCCAAAAACTCATCCAATCGCTAGCCCGTCAGGGTGCGAACTGTGAACTGAGTTTTTCAATAAGTTCTAGGGGATTTTTAGAGTGAGCAAGCACTTCTCCAACCAACTTGCGAGTACCGCGCAATGGCTCGGGCATGGGAACACGCTTAAGACCCTGATTAGGAATGTCGAATACAACACTGTCCCAGTTTGCTGCAATTACATCATTTGGCCATCGCTGCAAAACGCTTCCACGGAAGTATGCACGCGTGGATTCCGGTGGATGCGTCATTGCTGCAAACACATCCTGTTGTGTGCAAATTTCTTCAAGTCCGGCTCGAAGTGCCAAACACTTTTCGACTCTCATGTCGTGATACTGCAGATCAATCGCCTTAAGTCGCACATCATTGTCCTGAAGCCCGTGACGCTGCGCAAAACCATCCAAAATTCTCTTCTTCGCTACCCAATCGACGATGTGCGCAACAGATGTCGGATTGGCTTCTAGGCCTTCGAGCACGTTCATCCACCTGAATAGAACATTTTCACCAACCTGCGAATCTACGGATTCGAGTCCATAGCGAGTTGCATATTTGTTGGCTGCATCAAGTAACTCAAATTGAATTTGCAAGGCTGTCAACACACGACCGTCGATCATCGTGACGCTTGCATTCAGTGTTGGGTCATGACTAATTTTGCGAACTGCGCTCACTGGGTCTTTAATCAAGAGATGCTCTGGAAAAGCATTGTCTTCGATCATCGCAAGCACTATTGAAGTTGTGCCGAGTTTGAGGAGCGTCGCTACTTCGCTCATGTTCGCATCACCAGCAATCACGTGCAATCTGCGGTACTTCGTGGGATCACAGTGTGGTTCGTCTCGCGTGTTGACGATTGGCCTTTTTAGCGTTGTTTCTAATCCGATTTCCTCTTCAAAAAAATCTGCACGTTGACTCAATTGGTAGGCAGTTTGATGTGAACCTTTGCCGCTAACTCCTCGATGTTCGGCGCCGACCTTTCCGGCTCCGCAAAAGATCTGCCTAGTAACGAAATGCGTGGTGATCTGCTGCGCAATTTGCGTAAACGGAGTAGGTCTCGACACCAAATAATTCTCGTGGCAACCATAGCTATTGCCCTTGCCATCCGAGTTGTTTTTATAGATCACGATTTCAGAATCATCAGGCAGTGACTCATTGGCTAACTGCATACTTCTGCGAACTATTTCTTCTCCCGCGCGATCAAACAACACCGCTTCAATGGCATTGCGACATTCTGGAGTACTGATCTCTGGATGTGCGTGGTCTACGTAATAGCGAGCCCCATTCGTGAGCACCGTATTGACAAGCTGACTTTCGTATTCAGGAAACAAGTAATCATCGAGCGAATATCCTCTTGCGTCATTGCCAGGATGTTCGTCGATGTAGTCCCATCCAACAAGGTCTTCTTTGCCTTTCGAATAGGAGTTCACGATGATCGATGAAGCGGTAATTGGACTTACATCTCCACCCTTAAAGATGATGCCGTATTCGGTTTCAATCCCGCAGACTTTGGGAAATTGCCACTTAGAGATACT
>CANGZK010000065.1 GCA_947458565.1 Acidimicrobiaceae bacterium | reverse complement strand
TTTGACGAGATGGAATACGACGACTTGGCCGACTTGTTGGTGCAAATGCCTGGCGAACAACGCAGCAAAGTGCTGGAAGCAATGGATGACGAAGATGCAGAGACCATGCGCCAGTTGTTGTCG
Organism: Acidimicrobiaceae bacterium; assembly: GCA_947458565.1. Classification (GTDB taxonomy): domain Bacteria; phylum Actinomycetota; class Acidimicrobiia; order Acidimicrobiales; family Ilumatobacteraceae; genus UBA3006. The sequence continues at coordinate 6,212 of CANGZK010000065.1, read as the reverse complement.
CACGCCGAAGGCACAGCAGGCGCATTGATGACGCCTGACATTGTGGTCATGTCTCCCGACTCGACAGTTGCTGAAGCGCTTGCCCGAATTCGCGAACCAGACATCTTGGTCTCGATCGCTGCACAGGTGTTTGTTGCACACGCACCGCACTACCCACCAACCGGCACCTACCTCGGTGTCGTGCACTTTCAGCGTTTGTTGCGCGAGTCTCCACACATGACACTCAGTCAGTGCGTGGAAATGGAACCAACAATCGTTCCAACAATGCCCGAGCGTGAAGTGGCCGAGCGTTTGGCGAGCTACAACTTGTTGGCAGTTGCTGTTTGTGATGCCAACAATCGTTTGTTGGGTGCAATCACCGTTGACGACGTGTTGGATCGCACACTTCCTGCCAACTGGCGTCGACAGCCAACGAGTGGAGCGCAGTCATGAAAAAGCGCGACAATCTTGCGCGTCCTCGCGACCGCCAAACACCACTCGGTGTGCACTACAACTCTGATGCGTTCGGTCGTTTCTCCGAATCCATCGCCCGCCTGATGGGCACAGCACGATTTTTAATAATTCAAACCGTCTTGGTGATCATTTGGATTTCACTCAACGTGCTGTTTCTCTCGTTGCAGTGGGACAAATACCCATTTATCTTGCTCAACTTGATGTTTTCGGTGCAGGCCGCATATGCAGCGCCATTGATTTTGCTCTCACAGAATCGCCAAGAGTTGCGTGACCGTCGCCAGGCCGAAACCGACCGTGCTGTTGCCGCAAGCACCCAGGCCAACGCCGAGTTTTTGGCTCGTGAACTTGCAAGTGTGCGTTTGGTGTTGGCAAACGTGGTGACAGTTGACGAACTACGTGACCAGCTTGAAGAAGTGGTCAAGTTGCTCAATCAGCAAAACGCCAAATAAATCAATTCGTTTTTATTTGCACTTTTTACAACGGCCAATGAGGTCGAGTTGGTGTCTGTCAATCGAAAACCCTTCGCTGCGAGCAACTTTCTCAAGAGCCTTCTCTAACTCGTGCTCGAGGCCTTCGGGCACCACCACATCTCGTACCGCACCACACTTTGAACACACCATGTGGTGGTGATGACCCATGAGGTGTTCGGCTAGTTCGTAACAACCGCTTTCAGAATTGGTGACTACTCGCACAACGGCTGACGCCTCTTCGAGTACTAACAAGTTTCGATACAGGGTGCTCTGCGGCATCTTTTTTGCTTTGCCCAACATGTCGGCAATCAACATTGGTTTGCCAGCCTGAATCAAAATGTCGATGATTGCGCGGCGCTTGTCGGTGTACCTCTGGCCGGCATTGTGCAACAGATCGTGCACTGCAGTGTGAATCTCGGTGTTGTTCAAACTCGACATCATGTACCCACAAATTGATGGAGTCGAATACCGCCTGTTAACACGTCGCGCAATATTTCGGCGTTGGGAAGCGATTCTTGACCCAACACGCAAGTGCCTGTGGTTGTTATTTGTCCGCGATGTACAAACAGTGCCGCAGTGGCGCCAACTACACCAGCGATCTGTGCAACTCGTTCGGCGACTCCGGCAATTTCGACAATGCGGGAACCATTGCGAAAACCCCTGACCTCGATGCGCAGTGCACCCATGCCGCCTTCGGCGTGCGGAGGCACCAACATAGGCAACCGGGCCGTAAATCGGTCTCGTCGATTGGCTGTAACTCGTGCGGTGATGCGTTGTAGTTGTGGCTGAGCCCTATTCAACAAAACAGGATCAGCCATTTCGGCTCGGTAGCAGTCGTATGCGCCAACTGGTTCGGGGAACCAACACAGTTCGCGTCCGCTTCCACCTGGCCTACGCAACCACTCGCCGTCGTGCCAACCGATTGATTGGCCGGCAAGCGCGCGGTGATGCTGAACGGCGCAGTTTGGGCCGCCTGTGCCGTGCAACGCAACATGGGCTTCGTCAATTGTGTCGAAGTTGGATTGCAAACTGCTGAGCAACAACCCAGTCATGCCGGGCGAAGCCGCAGCACCAACAACAAGTGTTTTGTCTTTTGCCAGCACTACATCGTGCATCTTCAACAGATTCATTACGTCTGACACATCGTCGCTGAGTGAAACAACCGAAGCACCGCGACCTATGAGTTTTTGTGCAAGTGGGGCATGTGGTGATCCACACGCAAGCACCACCACTGATGCCATCGCAACAGTTTCAAAATCGACGACAGTCACTGCCGCACTGTGGGACTGGTGTACTGCGGCAAGTCGTTGTGCCAAGTAGAGGTCTTGGTCGTGCAACAAGATCGGTAGAGAGCTCGTAGCAACAAGATGCTCAACAACTCGCGAGCCGGTAACCCCAGTACCAATTACTCCAATAGCACCAGAGACACCAACCATGATTTGCGGCGGTTAGTTCTGAGAATTTGTTTGGTCAACGATTGGGTCAACCGATGGGTTGAGTGGACGCCAACCGCCTCTTTGGCTCGACGGCTCAGACTTTCCACGAACCCTCAACAACGCACCGGCAATGCCCGCAATACCGAGCACCATCAGGACGCGTCGGATGAAATTCACAGGGTTACCTCCGTGGGGCTAACAAGAATCGAACTTGTGACCTCATCCTTATCAGGGATGCGCTCTAACCAACTGAGCTATAGCCCCGAATCTGAATCAGGGACGCAAATCCTACTAGCGCTTATCCTGACTCTCAACCGAGCCCACAACAACCTCTTCTTCCAGCACAGTCACGCGGATACCACCCACAAGGTCGGTGATCAGGTTGAAAATAGTGGCGGCGAGCACCCAAAGAGCTGTTCCCAACACCACGGCCAGTAGTCCCAAAATCATCACGTTGACAAACAACTGTCCGCCATTGAACTGAAATGACTCCCACCCAAAGGACTTCATAAATTGCTGGATGTTGTCGATGGTGCCGGTTGCTGACGCAACGCTCCAGAGCAATACCAGCGCAACAAGTGCGATCAGGTAGATCACGAAATGAAAGATCAAACCGATTTTGAATACCGACCATGGGTCGATGTCGCGAACCACACGTGTAACCCGGCGAACACGCGGGGCTGATTTTGGAGATGTACTCACGGTGACATTGTAGGCAATTGTTGGGCCCAACTATCGCGAGCGTGGGCAATGGCGTATTGACGCCCAACACGTACTCGCACCGATTGCACCCCATCGTCTTGTGTTGCACTGCTCATCAGTTGTGCGCCGTTGCGAAAAGCAATGTCTTGCGCCACTGGTTCGCCACCATATACGGCACCAAGAGCAGCTGCATCGGCGGCAATTTGTGCTCGTGTTTGATCAATGATGTGGGTTGAAACAACAACAAGACCACCCAACGACAACGCAGTGAATGCGCAACTCAGCAAAACACTGAGCACCGCGCTTCCGTTGTCGCGCGGCGTACCGAGAGTGAAGTGCTTGATTATTCTTCGTCGTGAGCGAGAACTAGCGCTGCTGAAGCAACAACTTGTCCTGCACCCAAACTCATGATGCGCACACCAGTGGCAGCACGACCTTGGCTTGAAATCTCTTTGACTGGGGTGCGGATTGTGGTTCCACCCGATGCAACGACAACAACGTCGTCTTCAAGACCGACCATAAAGGCTGCAACAACGCTGCCCTTCTTGCCTGTCAACTTGATTCCGATCATGCCCAACCCGCCGCGACCCTTGCGTGCAAAGTTGGTGAGCTGAGTGCGCTTGCCATAACCAGACTCGGTGATCAACAAGATCGCAGAATCATCCTTGGCGATGTCGAGTGCAACAACTTCGTCAGAAGTGCGCAACTTCATACCGCGCACACCTGCTGCTGACCGACCCATTGGACGCACACCTTTTTCGGCGAAGCGAATTGTTTGCCCACCCTTGGTCACCATAAACACGTCGTCGGTGCCTGATGTTTCGATCACACGCACAAGTTCGTCTTTTGGACGCAACTTCAATGCGATGAGACCATCGCGGCGGCTCGAGTTGTATTCGTCAAACGCAGTCTTTTTGACTTGGCCTTGCTTGGTTGCGAAGAACAAGAATCGCTCGCCTGCGAGTTCGCGGGTATCAATAATTGCCTGAATGGTCTCGCCTGGTTGCAGCGGCAACAGGTTGACGATTGGAATGCCCTTTGCGGTGCGCTCACGCTCTGGAATCTCGAGAGCTCGCAAGCGATACACACGGCCACGGTTTGAGAAGAACAACAAATACGCATGCGTTGTTGTGAAGATCACGTTGCGCACAATGTCGTCGGTCTTCATCTTGGCGCCGCTTACGCCACGGCCACCACGGCCTTGGGTGCGGAACGAATCTGCACTCACAGCCTTGATGTATTGAGCCTGTGTCATCACGATCACAAGTTCTTTGTCATCAACGAGGTCTTCTACGCCAAGTTCGCCAACGTCGTGGGTGATCGTGCACACACGTGGTGTTGCAAACGCGTCGCGCACGGCTGTCATTTCTTTGCTGATCACTGCGCGCAGCTTGGTGTCCGAATTAAGAATTGCTTGCAGTTCCTTGATTCGTGCAAGCACATCTTTTTGTTCAGTTTCGAGATCGATGCGTGACAATCGTGTGAGTTGACGCAACTGCATGTCGAGAATGTCAATGGCTTGACGCTCGGTAAAGCCATACTTCTTGCCCATCAACGCTTCTTTGGCCGACGCTGCGTCTTCGCTTGCACGAATTAGTTTGATGATCTCGTCGATGACATTGAGTGCCTTGAGTCGGCCTTCGAGAATGTGGTTGCGGTCGTTTGCCTTTTGCAAACGGAACGTGGACCGGCGTGTGATGACTTCAATTTGGTGATCGATGTATCCGACAAGTGCATCGCGCAAGTTAACCGTGCGAGGAACACCCTTGACCAACGCCACCATGTTGACTGGGAAACTGGACTGCAACTGAGTCAACTTGAACAGGTTGTTCATTACAACGTTGGAGTTGGCATCGCGCTTGAGTGTGATGATCAGGTTGGTTTCGCCACCCGAAGAGTTGTCGTTGACGTCAGCAATACCATCGAGGTCGCCGCCGTCTACCAACTCTTGAATGCGCGAAGCGATTGCCGAACAGCTTGCTTGATATGGCAACTCGGAAACAATGATCTGCATCTGCCCACGACGGCCTTCTTCGATGGAAACTTTGGCGCGTGTCTTAATGCTTCCTCGGCCGGTGCGATAGGCGTCAATGATGCCCGCACGACCCAAAATCAAACCACCTGTTGGGAAATCTGGGCCGTTGACAAACTTCATCAAATCATCTGGTGTTGCCTCAGGGTTTGCAAGCAAATGCAATGTCGCATCAATGATTTCGCCCAAGTTGTGCGGCGGAATGCTGGTGGCCATACCCACGGCGATGCCTTGACTGCCGTTGACCAACAAGTTTGGAAAGCGGGCCGGCAACACAATCGGTTCTTCCGATGTGCCGTCATATGTAGGAATGAGATCAACTGTGTCTTCGTCGATGTCGGCAAGCAGTTGCATTGCAAGCGGGTGAAGTCGTGACTCGGTGTAACGGCTTGCTGCAGGACCAAAGTCTGGCGAACCGTAGTTGCCGTGGAAGTCGATGAGTGGGTGACGCAACGAGAACGGTTGAGCCATACGAACGAGAGCGTCATAGATGGCGCCATCACCGTGCGGGTGATAACGGGCCATCGTGTCGCCGGTAACGCGGGCGCATTTTACGAATGGTCGGTCTGGACGAAACCCTTGCTGATCCATGTCCCAAATAATGCGGCGGTGAACTGGCTTGAGACCATCGCGCACGTCTGGAAGCGCGCGCGACATGATGACCGACATCGCATAGTCAAGAAACGAACGTTCCATCTCGTCTTGCAACTGCACTGGCTGCACTGAGTCTGGGTTGGCGAACAGATTTTCTTGGCCTGCAGGAGGTTTGACGGGGGGCGCGCCAGCAGCAGACGCTGACGGTTTCTTTGCCACTCTCTTTGTGACTTTGTTAGCTGGTTTTTTGCTGGCCATGAAATCTGTTTCCTTCGTCGTAGCTTGCGCGAATTAAAAGTCGAGGTTGCGCACGTCGCGTGCGTTGGTTTGGATAAACAATTTGCGGCTTTCCACATCGTCACCCATGAGCACGCTCATGATGTCTTCAGCCAGTGCGGCTTCGTCGACTGTGACTTGCAGCAACGTGCGCGAGTCGGCGTGCATGGTGGTGGAACGCAACTCTTGCCAGTCCATTTCACCAAGACCCTTCAAGCGCTGGAATTCCTTTTCGTGATTTGGGTTTTC
>CANGZK010000064.1 GCA_947458565.1 Acidimicrobiaceae bacterium | reverse complement strand
CACTAGATCGCGACAACAAAAGTCAAGACAGCAATGTTTTGGCCTGCGATTCGCATTGTGGCCAAGCGATTGCAATTGTCGCATCAGGTCTTGACGTGACGTACCCAAAGGAAAATGCAGACTTGTGGAAGTTTGTTGCCAAAAGCGGACTTCTGATCAGTGAGTCTGCGCCTGGCACAATGCCTGAAGCATTTCGGTTTCCGCTACGCAATCGCATTCTTGCTGCACTATCTGAAGTACTTGTAGTGATCGAGTCACATGCAAAAGGCGGTTCAATGATCACTGTTGAAGAAGCACAACGCAGAGATATTTCGGTAATGGCGGTGCCAGGTTCTCCAAGGTCGTTGTCGTCTGCAGGCACAAATCTTTTATTGCAACAAGGCTGCGCTCCTGTAGTTGATGCGACTGACGTAATGGTTGCCCTTGGCTTAGACAACCGTCGCAATCATCCACAAGTGTTCGACTCGCGTCGCACGCCGAGCGCGCAGGATCAGAAACTGCTTTCGTGCATGCGGGGAGAGGCGGTCACGCTTGATCAATTGCTGATGCGCACAAGCACCGATCTTGTGCAAACGGCTCTTGCTCTCGGTCGGCTTGAGTCGGAGGGTTGGGTCGTCAACAACGCTGGATGGTGGGAGGTGCTCGGTCAGAGCTGTTGACAGGGGTACGGTTTTATTGATGGCAACGACTGATAAATGGAACATCGAGGGGTTTGCGACTTCGCTTACGGCCGCCTCTGACAACACGGTGTCCGCGTATGTCAGTGACGTTTCATTGTTTGCGCAATGGGTGGAACGCCAGCAAATAGTTTCACCAAAAGAAGTAACAAAAGATGTGGTTCGGCAGTACATAAGTTTTTTGACAACAATGAAACAAGCCAAACGCAGTGTGAGCAGAAAACTTGCAGCATTGCGCAGATATTTTGCGTGGCTTGTTCGGGATGGAAAAATCAAAATTGATCCAACTCTCGGTGTGCGTTCGCCAAGTGATGCAGGGCGCTTGCCAAAAGTGTTGACCAACGAACAGCTTGGTGCGTTATTCGAAACAAGTAATAGCGATGAACCCGAATGGAAGACTCTGCGAGACACTGCAGTGATCGAGATGTTGTATGGCAGCGGCTTGCGAGTGAGCGAACTCTGTGCTCTCGACATTGACAGCATTAATGCAAAATCAAATGCTGTCACGGTGATGGGCAAAGGGTCCAAAGAGCGCCGCGTACCGGTGAGCGAGCCAACAATCGACGCAATCAAATTGTGGATGAAAGTCCGACGCGAAGTGATTGTAGATGGAGACCCAAAATCTGATGTTGTTGCGCTGTTTGTGAATAGTCGAGGCAAACGACTCGGTACTCGCGATGTTCGCCGAATCTTGGATGCACGCTCGTTGGCACCAACACACCCACACGCACTTCGTCATACATTTGCCACGCACCTGCTCGACAATGGGGCAGATCTGAGGGCGGTGCAGGAGTTATTGGGTCACAGCGATGTTGCAACAACTCAGCGTTATACCCACGTCAGTAAAGAGCGGCTCAAGTCGGTATACGGGGTCAGTCACCCGCGGGCATAATTGGAGGGCATGAATGCTTTGCCCGTCCGTCTCACTGTTGATCAGGCATGGCAACAATGGCATGACGACAAAGACGCAGTCGCTCGCGAGTGGTTACTGGTTCATTACGCGTCGCTGATCAAATTCGTTGCGGGTCGGTTGGCGGCAGGTTTGCCAAAACGTGTTGACACCGGTGACTTGATTTCTGCTGGTGTGTTTGGGTTGATGAATGCCATCGATCGGTATGACCCAATGCAAGGTGCAAAGTTCGAGACGTACGCGATTCCGCGTATCAGAGGGGCAATCCTCGACAGTCTTCGTGCACTTGACTGGGTTCCACGATCAGTTCGTTCTCATTCACGATCAATCCAAGATGCAATATCGCAACTTGAACATGAGCTGCAACGATCTCCAAGCGACGAAGAGATTATGGCCAAGCTGCAGATCACTGAAGCCGAATACCACAAAAGGCTTTCCGACATCGCGGCTGGTTCGGTCGGACCACTCGATCACATCGTTGCCGAAAGCACTTCTCCATCTACACATACAGACACATACAAAGCAACGGCACCCGACGCGGTAGTCGAGGCTGACGAATTGCGCAAAGTGATGCGCCAGGAAATCAAAAAATTACCCGAGCGGGAGCGCACTGTGTTGGTGTTGTATTACGACGAAAATTTGACGTTGTCAGAAATTGGCGACGTGCTTGGTGTGACTGAAAGTCGTGTTTCGCAAATTCACACCAAAGCGGTGTTGCAATTGCGCTCGCGCCTGCACGCAGCCGAACTTGACTAACTTCCATCGCTTCGGATGTTCGCTGTTGCTCAGCATGGTGCTTGCATTGTGCGATGCGTCCTATGGCTTGGCGCAGTGCGCAGATTTCGGTACGCCACTAAACCTGCCGGTTGCTCTGTCGGTCATTGATCAATTTCGTGCACCATCGTGCAATTGGTGTAGTGGCAATCGAGGCATCGAATATCGCACCGAACAGGGGTCTGTCGTGTTGGCAGTGGCAAGTGGTATCGCATCATTTGTTGGAAACGTGGCTGGCACCAATTACGTGGTGATCAAAACAGCGGAAACAAGTGGCAATCTGCTTGTCACTCATGGTCGGTTGCACTCGCTATCAGTCAAATCTGGCGCTTTCATCACGGTTGGACAGGCCATTGGCATGGCGGGCGAGTCGCTGTATATAGGTGTCAGAGTGGATGGGCAATATGTCGATCCTCGGCAATGTGCAGGGCTTGGATCTTTGGGTAAACCCCGCGCGGTTCTCGTTGCAGGCTGAAACCCGTCCGATACACTTCGTCTTTCAATATTCACGTCATTCACGTGAACCCCATCCTGTGGTCGTTGCAAAACGCAGGGGTTCGCGAATCAACCACAGGGGAGGAGAAAATCATGGCCATTATCAGCATGCGTCAAATGCTTGAGGCAGGAGTCCACTTCGGACACCAAACCCATCGTTGGAACCCACGGATGAAGCGGTTCATTTTCGGAGAACGCAACGGCATCTACATCATCGATCTGGAGCAGACGCTCGATCGCGTGGACACGGCATACAAATATGTTCGCGACATGGTTGCTAACGGCGGAACGATTTTGTTTATCGGCACCAAGAAGCAAGCACAAGATCCAATCAAGTTTTTCTCGGAGAAGTGCGGCATGTCGCACATCAACGAGCGTTGGTTGGGCGGCATGCTCACCAACTTCGACACAATCTCGAAGCGCGTCAACAAAATGCAAGAGTACGAGCGCATGGGTACTTCGGGCGAGTTTGAGTTGATGCCAAAGAAAGAAGCACTGTTGATCAGCCGCGAGCTCGAGAAGTTGCAGAAGAACTTGTCGGGTATTCGCTCGATGAGCAAGTTGCCAACTGCTGTATTCATCATTGACACAGTCAAAGAGCACATTGCAGTAACCGAGGCAAACAAACTGGGTATTCCAGTTATCGCCATTGTTGACACCAACGTCAACCCAGATCTCGTGCAGTTTCCAATTCCAGGCAACGACGATGCAATTCGTGCGAACGAATTGATGTCTCGCATGATTTGTGAAGCTGTTATTGAAGGTCAGTTCATTGCTGAGAAGACTTCTGGTCGCGCAAGTGCAGCTGCAGCAGCTGCCGCTCCGGTTACACGCACAGCAGAAGAGCAAGCAGCATTTGATGCTTCACAAGAAGCAGCACGTGCAGCAGCAACAGCAGCTCAAGCCGAGCGCGATGCACGAGTTGCATCTGCTGGCGAGACGAAGTCGGAAGGCTGATCTCGATGTCGTTTACTGCAAAAGATGTGCAGGCCTTGCGTCAAGCAAGCGGCGCAGGAATGATGGACTGCAAGAAGGCACTTGAAACCAACAACGGTGACATGGAGGCCGCCAAGTTGTGGTTGCGCGAAAAAGGTCTTGCCGCAAGTGCAAAGCGTGACGATCGCGAAAATGCGCAAGGTCTCGTTGCACTGTTGATCAAAGGCAATATCGGCGCAATTGTCAAACTCAAGTGTGAGACAGACTTTGTTGCTAGCAGTGAGCACTTCATTGCAGAGGCAGATGTTCTGGTCAACTTGGTTGCAGACAAGGGTGTTGATGCAGTCAATGAGCGTTCAGCACAATTCGACGACCTCAAAATCCTGCTCAAGGAAAGAATCGAAATTGGTGATGTTGTGCGCTTTGAAGCCGCAGCCGGAAACCTTTTGGATTCGTACATGCACATGCAAGGCGGTCGCTGCGTGAATGGCGTACTCGTCGAGATGAGTGGAGCCACCCAAGAATTGGCCCACGACATCGCGGTGCACATTGCATTCGCCCGACCGAAGTACATGGCCAAGAGCGATGTTCCTCAAGAGGTAATCGATGCAGAGCGCGCAACACTTGAAGTCGTTACTCGTAACGAGGGCAAGCCAGAAGCTGCTATCGGCAAGATCGTAGACGGCCGTGTGCAGGGCTTTTTCAAGGACATCGTATTGCTCGAGCAGCCATATGCCAAGGACGATAAGCAGTCTGTAGCGCAGATCATTGGTAAATCGACGATCGTTCGTTACTCACAGGTGGAAATCGGCTAAAACTAGTACCTAGATATGGCAGCCAAACCAACTTCAACTCCGCGATGGAATCGCATCGTTCTTAAGTTGTCTGGTGAGGCATTGGCAGAGTCAACAGGTTTTGGTTTGAACAATGACGTGTTGCACCAAGTTGCAACCGAGTTGTATGAGGCGCGCCAAGAGTTTGGTGTCGACATTGCTGTAGTCGTAGGTGGCGGCAACTTCTGGCGAGGTGTCAAAGGCGCTGCCAAAGGCATGGATCAGGCGCAAGCTGACTACATGGGAATGATCGCAACAGTGATGAACGCACTTGCATTTCAAGATGCACTCGAAAGCGTTGGCCAGTCATCGCGAGTGATGTCTGCTGTCGAGATGCCAAAAGTTGCCGAGCCATACATTCGTCTTCGCGCAGAGCGTCACCTTGAAAAAGGACGCGTCGTCATTTTGGCTGGCGGAACGGGCAACCCATTCTTTACAACCGATACCGCTGCGGCACTGCGCGCGGCTGAGATTTCTGCACAAGCGATTCTCAAAGGTACGCACTCCGGCGTTGATGGCGTCTACACCGCTGATCCAAAGCTTGATCCGACAGCCACAAAGTATTCGCACATCTCGTATCTGGACGTGATTAACAAGGGTCTCAAAGTGATGGACTCAACTGCAATTACCTTCTGCCGCGACAACAATTTGCCGATCGTGGTTTTCAACCTGTTAGAGCGTGGAAACGTCAAGTCCATACTCAGAGGTGAGGAAATAGGTACGCTGGTCGGGTGATTGAAGAAACGTTGCTCGAGGCCATGGACGGTATGGCCAAGGCTCTAGAGCATGTCCAGTCCCAGTTTTTGGGGGTTCGAACGGGTCGGGCCACTTCCAACCTTGTGGAAAAAATTGCTGTTGAGTATTACGGCGCAACTGTCCCAATGGTCCAGCTCGCTTCTTTCCAAGTTCCTGATGCCCGAACTCTGGTAATTAAGCCTCACGACCGTGGCTCAATCGCAGCGATCGAAAAGGCAATTCAGTCAAGTGATCTTGGTGTTACGCCTGGCAATGACGGAGTAGTCGTGCGCTTAAGTTTTCCAATGCTCACTGAAGAGCGTCGTAAAGAATACGTAAAAGTTGTCAAGAACATGGCAGAAGACGGACGTATTGCGCTTCGCAACGTGCGTCGTGATGCTCGCAAAGCTTTGGAGACAGCCGAAAAAGCTGGAGATATTTCAAAAGATGATTTAGAGCGAGCAGAAAAAGAGTTGGAAAAACTCACGCATGACAACGTGGAAGCAATTGACAAAGCATTTAGCCGCAAGGAAATAGAACTACTCGAAGTGTAGGGAGACATCTCATGAGCAATGACAACAGAGACAATTTTTCGGATGATGACACGAATGGACTCGACAGAACTGTCGATCCAACTATCGACTTCGGTGATGAGTTCGGCGTAGTGAAGTTTGCCGAGACAGACGACAGTGGTCCGGCGCTCGCTTTTGGTAGCAACGACACAGAGCAACTTCCGCATTGGACCGAGGCGCCAACTGGCGAGGTTCCACGGTTTGGAAAGACCAATGATGAGCCGACTCGTCGCATAGTTATTGGCGCTAGTGAGGGAAGTGAAAGCGACAACAGCGACGTGTGGTCTGCATATAACGAACTAGATCCAAGCGCATCCAAGGGCTCCCGACGTCCATCGTTTGAAACTACAACTCCGCCTCCAGTGACTTCTCCTCGCAGAGAGGGTCGCATTGTGATTGGCACTGATCCAACCGACGAGCGTCGTCGCCCAGTAGCCCGGGATGCATCGGGTGCACAATCTCGACCAGT
>CANGZK010000063.1 GCA_947458565.1 Acidimicrobiaceae bacterium | reverse complement strand
TACAGAACCGAATATGCCAGACCACGCCACCCGTTTCAGCAGCCCTACGAGAGGCAACAGCAGAAAGAGCAGAGCAAGCAATGCTCCAACCCACACAAATGCTGGCGTCTCTGCGCCAACTCGTCGACCCCTCGTGCTCATGGGCGTTCAAATCCAAAACTCTTCAAAATTTGTAAACCTTGCTGAGACAGAACGAAGTTGATGAATGCTTTCGCCGTTGCAAGGTTCTTTGATCCCCGTAAGGGTGCGATTCCATACATAGTCTTCACATTTTGTGCGTTCGGAATATCAATGCCGACGACAGTCTTCTTCGCCGCCAATACATCGGTCTTATAAACAAGCGCCGCATCGGCATCACCATTCGCTACCGCTGACAATGTTGCCTTCACATCGATACCTCGTGTCACCTTCGATTCGTCAAGCACCACACCTGCACGGTTCAGCACACTTGTTGCGTACACGCCACACGGTACTGTTTTGCTGCACAACGCAATGAACGAAAGAGAGGCAAGGTCTCGAATCGTTCGAACAGACTTTGGATTGCCCGGCTTCACCGCAATCGCCATGGAATTACGCGCAAATACCTTTGGAGCAACCACAACATTGCCAGACGCAACGAGTTTCTCAATGCTGCTTAAGTCGGCCGATGCCACAACATCACTCGGCGCGCCAGATTGAATTTGGGAAACCAATGTTGCCGAAGAACCAAAGTTGAAGCGCACTTTGACACCCTTATTAACTTTCCCAAACTGTTTTGCAAGCTCAGAAAACGCGCCGGTCAACGATGCAGCTGCCGAGATAGTCAAATCACCCTTGATCTTCGAGGCTCTCGCAATCGGTGCTGCCTGCGAAATGTTTGGGATAAGCGCCACCAACACCGCCGCCACGACGATCAGACTCAACCGCTTCAACTGGTCCCCTTCGGTATGATTAGTTCCAATGAGACTATATGAGCCTTCCGTGCTAGATAAAATAGGGCTGGCGATAATTGGCGAAAAACCCCAGCATGGTTTTGCAGTTTCCAAAGCACTCGAAACAGATCCTTCACTCAGTGCAGTTCTTCGAGCACGTCGGCCTCTCGTCTACCGTTCAATCAACTCGCTCGTCGAGGCCAAGTTGATTCGCGAATCAAAGACCGAGCCAGGCGATCAGGGCTCTCGCCGAGTCGTCTACGCCATAACCGCTACTGGCAAGAATGCCACTGCCAAATGGCTCAATGCCACAGTCGATCACCCTCGCGATGCACGAATCGAACTACTCGCAAAGTTTGTTCTCAGAAGTCGGCGCAAAATGAAAAATCAGCAATTGGCCATGAGGCAAAAACGTGTATTTGAACGCCAAGCGTCGAACTTGCAAGTAGCTGCCAATTCGACAACCGACGATGCACGACTTGTTTCCCTCTGGCGCGTCGAAACTATTAACGCAATGATTCGACTACTCAAAGCCGTTTAGCGAGACTTCACAAAGCTTCCACTCGGATAGCAATTGCGTGACCTTTCCGCAAAACCATACGACGCCTTTGTACATCCACCAGCGCATCATTCGTTTGAAGTCCGTGATGCACTCCACTTTCATCTTCTAAAACTGTGTCTCCAATAGCCACGATCAGATCTGAATCGATGACAGCTCCAACACTGGTCACGACAAACAATGATCCAGCAAACACATCTCTCGTGGTCATTAACCCGACATCAACAGCTGGACCATCAATGAGACGTGCGTATGCATCCGCATCACCAGAGAATGCAACGACCTGACTAGGCAAACATTCAACGGTCTTACCGTCGACCTCGAGCACCATACCGTTGCCTTCTACAACAACGAGTTGACGGTCGATCCCTGGAAGCGACGAGAAGGGCCCATCTACAACCACCGGCGCAATCGCCACACGCCAAGACCACTGATTGGATGCATCGCGATCGCTCGAAATTTCATAGCTGGCGCCCTTGCCATTAGCCCAAGGCATCGCGAGGTGTTCACTGAATCGCTGCACTCTCATAACGGCACTACCCTATGACACCATGAGCAACTCACCCATTCATGCCGTAATTGAACGCTGGCACGCCCACATGCGAGGTGAATTGGCAAATGGCCTCGATCAACTTCTACACGATGATGTGGTCTTCTACTCACCGATTGTCTACACCCCACAAAGAGGTAAGGCCATCACCACCCTGTATCTACAAGCAGCCGGCCAGACACTTCCAGGTGAAAAGCCTCAGAAGCAAGCAGGCACAGACGCCGTTGAATCATCAAAGGGTTTTCGTTACACCAAAGAGATTCTTGATGGTCATCACGCCGTACTCGAATTTGAAACAACAGTCGAGGGTAAATACGTCAATGGAATTGACATGATCACGTGCGACGACAACGGCAAAATTATTGAGTTTCGTGTCCTTATTCGACCACTTCAAGCGATCAATCTTGTGCACAAGCAAATGGGTGAAATGCTTGACAGGATGAAGCCGTAACTTGGCCGCACCCCAAAAAGTGGCTAGTTAGCTCTTCTTCTCATTCTTCACAAAGTCGGAAGCATCGCTAAAACCGGCAGCAGTCAACTTCTCGGCCATGTCAGCCTTAACTGCCTGCACCACTCGGTGGGTTCCATTACAATTCTTCTCTAGGTCAGTTGTAAAACCACATCCGCATGTTCCCATGGCAATATCTCTCCTGTTTGTAGTTGAATAATCCTGGTAGGCGCTGAGGGACTCGAACCCCCGACCCTCTCCTTGTAAGGGAGATGCTCTAACCAACTGAGCTAAGCGCCCGTAATTACGGATATGACAGTTTATCGCGAGCCTCTCGGCGTCCACTCAGGCTACGAATTGGCGTGTTTCAGACGAACTTCGCGCAGACTTACGAGCAATTCTTTAGTTGAAGCAACCACAAGGGTGCGCTTATCGTTGTATTCGGTCGTCACATAATCACGATCTGAAATCTCCGCAATCTGCACACCAGCTTCTTGGCAAATTAGCGAGCTAGCCAAATAGTCCCACACGCCATGACTATTCATGTCGACCCATCCGTCAAGCGAGCTGTCGGCAACTAAACAGATATCGAGAGCCGCGGCACCAAGCGCACGAAACTGCGCCCACCCCGGTTTGAACTTTGGCAGGCCAGAAATTCCTACAACCGCATCCTTGATGTCTGTGCAAATTGATGGGCGAATTTGATTGCCATTATGGAATGCTCCACCACCACGAGTTGCCCAATAGCGGTCACGCCCCGAAGCCTGATTAACCACAAGCGAAGCACGCATACCGGTGTTGTCGAGCGCACACAAGGCTGTGGCATACCACGGCACACCACGACTTGCATTTGTTGACCCATCGAGCGGATCCATCACGACCAGGATGTCGTTGTCGCCCCACTCGCCTGTTCGCTGACTTTCTTCCGATAGCACCGCACAACCGGCGTCGTGCAAGATAGCTAGTGCAGCATTGTCACAGTCGACGTCAACCGAATACTGGGTGTGCCGCAAACCAGATAGCCCCCAGTTGGTGTTGCTTGC
Organism: Acidimicrobiaceae bacterium; assembly: GCA_947458565.1. GTDB lineage: Bacteria > Actinomycetota > Acidimicrobiia > Acidimicrobiales > Ilumatobacteraceae > UBA3006. Next base: position 3,130 of record CANGZK010000063.1, on the reverse strand, counting down.
AAGCACCGCAGTGATCGCATCGGCTACTTCATGCAGAACTGCGAGTATCTCTTCGTTAGAACTTGACCGTGTGAGACGCATCAGCGACTATCGCTCGTCGCGCACGAATGGCGTGCCCAACGCGCGTGGAGCACCAAGCAAATTGCGGCTACCTGGTCGGCTCAGTGCGATGAGCGCTATCAGCGTTGCCAAGTAAGGCAACATCTCGAGAAACGCAGACGGAATAAATGTGATCTGCTCTGCTTGCAATGTAAACGGCAGTTGCAATGTAAACCCAAAAAGAACTGCTCCGAAGATGATCCGTATAGGGCGCCAGCCCGCGAACACCACGAGTGCAAGTGCGATCCACCCCAATCCGTTTGTTGTAGCTGCCTGGTGCCAACCTGCGCTTTGCGCAAGCATCAACCATGATCCGCCAAGACCCACAAGCGCACCACCGACCATTGTGTAACGGATGCGGATGCGTGCGACCGAAAGGCCCTGCGCATCAACCGTTGCAGGGTCGTCACCTGTGGCTCGCAATTCGAGACCTGGCCGAGTACGAAAGAGATAGCGCGAAGCAGCTATGGCCAATGCGATTGCAAAATACGTGACTATGTCTTGACCGAACACGATTGGACCGATAACCGGAATATCGGAAAGAGGGCCAAATGAAAGCGGCTTAATCACTGTTGAGACTGTCTTGCCCTCTGCAGGTTTGCCTAAATAGTTAGCCAGACCAGTACCAAAAATAACGAGCGCCAAACCAGCAACAATTTGATTCGCACGAAACACAACCGAAAGCACTGCATGGATTGATGCCATCACCGCACCGATCAACATGCCGACGACAAGACCAAGCCACACACTTCCTGAAGCATCTGCAGCAAGAAACGAACTAATCGCGGCAGTCAACAAAATGCCCTCAATGCCGAGGTTGAGTACACCAGATCTTTCGGTGAACAAAGCACCAAGTGCGGCGAGAATCAACGTTGTTGCAATGGCAATTGCATCGCCAGACATCAAAACCCAGATGTTTTCGTTCATGCTGCAGCCTTTTTGGTTGACACCTCATGAACGCGAACAACATGAACGTGATAGCGACGGAAGGCTTCACCACCAAGTGCAAACAACAGAATTGCACCCTGGAGCATCACACCTATATGAATAGGAGTATCAGTAGTCACTTGCAGGTTGTTTCCGCCGACTCGAAGGCCAGAGAACAAGATGCCGCTCACAATGATCAGACCAAGATTGTTGCGTGCAAGGGCTGCCACCACGATGCCCGCATAGCCGTAACCGAGCGTGATGATGCTTGGCTCAATCTTGCCGTAAGGACCGACGATGAGCATTGCGCCAGCCAGGCCCGACAATGCGCCAGAGATCAGCATGACCCACATTGTTGTGCGACGTGAATTGATACCCGCGTAATGCGCAGCACGTGGAGAATCTGAGATCACGTTGATGCGGTAGCCAAACTCTGTTTGTTTTACGACCCAGTACAACGCGCCGGCAATAATCAGCGCAACAAAAAAGGTTGGGTAAAGACGCGAGCTGCCAAAGCTGTCAAGCGACGCAGAGTCTGCGACCATTCTGCCCTGGGGAAACGATGTGTTTGGATTGCGAAAGAAACTTCCAGGCGTGTAAATCACATGCTTGATGAGACTTGCACCGATATAGGTGAGAAGCAATGTAGAGACAATTTCACTTGTGCCCAATCTTGATCGAACAAAAGCCGGAATAAATATCCATGCAGCACCAGCTAGCGCACCACACAACAAGACGATAGGAACCATCAACAGTGTTGGCAGATGGTCGCCAAGCGCAATTCCCGCCCACGCAACACCGATGAGACCGAGATACAACTGGCCTTCTCCTCCGATGTTGTACAAGTTCATTTGAAATGCGAATGCTGCGGAAATACCGGTGCATATGAGCACCGTTGACAATGCCAACGTGTCGGTGATGCCGTTGAAGGAGGCAAAACCATCTTGAAACATATTCGAGTATGTGTCAATTGGCGAGTGGCCCGTAGCAAGCAAAAACAGCGCACCAAAAAACAGCGCGGCGAAAACTGATACGAGTGGAACCAGAACCGACAACCTACGAGGTGACTCACCACGTTGTTCGAAGACCACGCGAAATGGAATATGCATTACGAACGTCCTTCATTGGCAAGTCCTGCCATTGCTGCGCCAACTTGTGACAGTTGCGCTGTTTCACCCGGGGTTTCATGCACCACTGCTCCGCGATACAACACCAGCACTCGATCAGATAGCGAGAGCACTTCATCGAGGTCTTCAGAGATCAACAAGATTGCCTGGCCGGCGCCTCGCGCATCGTTAAGTAACCGACGCACGGTTTCGATTGCCCCAACGTCAAGACCACGAGTTGGCGAGCAAACCACAAGCAACTTCGTTGCACTTCGACCACCCGAGAGTTCGCGAGCGAGCAACACCTTCTGCGCGTTTCCACCAGACAGTTTGCGAGCAAGATGATCTGGGCCATTTGCCTTGATCTCGAATTGTTCGATCAGCCTTGTTGCCTCTGGTCGCACTGATACGCGATCAACCACCACTTTTCGGTCACGAGTGAGCAACAAGTTGTCGAGTATTGACATTGACGGAACAAGACCCATCCCCAATCGATCTTCAGGCACATACGCCAAACCGACTTCACGGGCTTGGACAGGCCCACAATCTGTTGTCATTGCTCCAGAAATACTCACCGAACCACTCGTAGGCGAAATGAGTCCGGCAATAGTGTCGGCGAGTTCGCGCTGACCGTTACCAGCAACACCCGCAATGCCCACCATTTCGCCAGCATGCACGTTGAACGAAATGTCAGAGAGCACAGCAACGTCGTTAACGCTGAGCGACAAATTGCGAATTTGCAAAACCTCGTGACCAGTTGCGTGTGTTGCGCGCTGGGCATTGAGCTCAATATCTCGCCCAACCATGAGGCGTGCAAGTTCTTTTGTGTCGGTAGTGCCTTTGCCAGAAACATGGCCCGTCACTCGCCCATTGCGCAACACAGTGACTCGGTCGGAGATCTCGACAACCTCACCAAGTTTGTGACTGATAAACACAATTGATTTTCCGGCCGCTGTCATCGCATGCACATTTTCGAACAACTTTTCAACTTCTGACGG
>CANGZK010000062.1 GCA_947458565.1 Acidimicrobiaceae bacterium | reverse complement strand
TGCAAGGGTGGCTCGAGCCAAGATGGAGCGGCAATGAGTGCCTGGGGAGGCGAAGCGCCAGAGTGCAAAAGCAACACAATGGCATCAATGAATTCGGGAAGTTGACGGGTGAGTTGTGGGGCGATGAGATTGCGATTGCGACGCCGATACAACCCAATTGCGATACACGTAATGACAAGAATTGTGAGTGTCATACCGAAACATTTCCAACTATTCGAGACATCCACTTGCGACCAGAGACATTGAGCGTGATGCCTGTTGCAACACAACCAATGCCGGCTGGTGTGCTCACTAGAAATAGCCGTGCGACAGGGTCAGTTATACAAATCCATGTAAACACCGCGATGGGCAACCATGTCAGCACTTTGGTAGAGAGCTGCGCTTGAGCAGATTGCATATCGCGATCGAGTGCGAGACCATGTTGTTCGCGCAAAATTGATGCACTGTGCTCGAGGGCATAAGCAACGCCTGAACCTCCTGCACTTGCAAGCGCCAAAGTCCGACTTGCAAAACGAACTTCTGGAGTCCATGTGGGCAGTGCGCACTCAATAAGCGCGTCACTCAGTGTGATGCCGTGTAGCAAGCGCCGTGCAACGGGCTCGCTCCACGATTCGTTTTCTGTCTGACGATCACTGCACTGCACAAACGATGCGGCAAGCGAAAATCCGGAGCGCACGTCACGTGCAACTGCATCAAGAAAGTCGGTGATGGCTGGTTGGGTTGGCAGTGTTTTTGGCGAAGTTGTAGCAGTAGCTTTGTTGGACGTTGCACCGAGTCGCTTGCGCACCCACCGACGTGTCCAGTGCCGAGTGAGCAGTGGGGTGATGATGAGAACAGATGCTCCGACAAAAGATAGCGTGCCAATGATTAGTGTAAGTGAATCAAAAATGCTGCGCATCATGAACGTGTTCTTGTCAGTTGACCAATGCGAAGCTCGCTGCGCACTCCGCCACACGTGTCTTGACGCAATAGTGGGCGGCATGGGGTTTCAGGAGTCGTTGCAACTTCGCTGATCTGGACAACAGAACGTGTTCCATCTGCATTGCGTCCAACGAAAACCACAACATCAATTGCTGCACAAATGTGTTGAGCAATTGCCGCGCGGGGCCACTGCCCACAGTGTTGCAACATCAGCGACTCGAGTCGCAAGAGTGCGTCGTCGGCCGAGTTGGCGTGGCATGTAGCAAAGGAGCCGTTGTGGCCAGTGTTCATGGCCGCCAACATGTCGACAACTTCGGCACCACGTACTTCTCCAACCACAAATCTGTCGGGACGCATGCGCAGAGCGGTGCGCAAAAGCTCTGAGATTGAAATGCCCTCAACGCCACTTGTGGTGGTAGGCCTTGCTTCAAGACGCACAACATGGCTTGCCTGTAGTTGTAATTCGGCGGTGTCTTCCACGGTAATGACACGTTCGTGAGCAGAAATGTGGGCGCACAATGCATTGAGCAGAGTTGTTTTGCCCGTCGAAGCAGCACCCGTGACGAGCACATTGCAATGGCGTTGGACGAGCTCGGTCAACAGTGCGGTTGTGGCGTCTCCGCCAAAGTCTTCCAGCGTGATCGGTCGCACATGAAAGCGGCGAATTGACAAACAAGAACCGTCAACGGCGATTGGTGCAATGACCGCACACACTCGAGAGCCGTCGGCAAGTCGGGCGTCGACGATTGGTGAAGATCTGTCAAGTTGCTTACCAAGTGGCAACAAGATGCGCTCGATAATGGCATCAACTTCACCGACAGGAAGTTTGTCAACCATATGCACGCCAGTTGCGTCCTCTATATACACATCGGTGCCGGCATTGACCATGACTTCGCGCACATCGGTGCGTGCCAAATAGTGATCAAGTGCGCCAAGACCAGAGATGCCTGATACGGCTCGTGATGCCACTGCATGTTGTGCGGTCTGCGACATGAGCGGTGCAATGCTGCGCAAATGAATGTGTGCTGCAGTAAGCAAGTCGCCGCGCTCGTTGCGCAAATGCTGTTGCAAGGTGTCGACAAGCGCGCGAGTGTGGGTGTCGACGGGAAGAACAAATGCAGAGGTCATGGATGCACGATGGTTACTGCTCAGCACACATTGACAAGATGTTTGGCGAGCAGAGTTGGAACTCGGCCCGCAAGCAGTCCTGCATCAACTGCACGAGCAATTGCGGGATCAAACGGAATCTCGGCAAGCACCGGAGCGCCGACCACAGATTCGACATCGTGCACACCAAGGGCACGGCCAGGCTCGGCAATGACGATGATTCCATGTGGTTTTGTGGTGAGCAGCGATGCGCGGCGTAAAGCCAAATAGCAGGGACGAATGATGAGCAACGAGCGAGTGGCGTGCTCGATAATAGGAATTGCTGCAAGACCACTGCCAGCGTCGACAACAGTTGGCATGGTCGACTGGGCAATCACTTCCGCAAGATCGCGCAGACGATCGAGATTCACTAGTGAAGGAACAATGACGTTGTGGCCACGAGGAATAACGCCGAGATGTGCGGTAACGGGCAATATCAAGTTGTTCAGTGCCTCGACACCGGGATGATCGGCTGCACTCAACCATTCGGCGATGCCTTCAGATGCAGGCTCAGACATTCCGAGAGCGGAGGGAGTATCGCCCGACATGTCGATGAGGCGTGCACCTGCTTCGTGACGTTGAGCCAAAACCAAAGCCAGTGCTGCTGCAACAACCGTGGTGCCGCTTCCACCTTTGACTGACCAACAAACAATCATCGCTACCTCCATCTCTGCGCTCGATGTGAATACACCGAATCGGTTTAGACACGATGTGTGCGCGAGATGTCGTCAAGTGACGTTGATTTAGTTACAAGTGTTTAGATACGGTGATAAACGGAGGTGTCCGGGTGCCTGGTGGACTCCGCCGCCTTCAAAGCGGTTGGGACGAGTAATCCTCGTTCGGCGGGTTCGATTCCCGTCCGCCTCCGCCAAAACTCTTTGCGCTATTTAGAGCGTGAGTGCGACTGCAAGTTGCGCGGCAACACTGGCGTTGTTACGAGCCAGCGACAAGTTGGCAACAACACTTGCTCCACCTGTGGCCGCAGCAATAGCACCTAACACGTGCGGAGTAACACCGGGCCCAACAATGCCTGCGTCGGCAGTTGCCCTGAGTGCGGTCTCAATCACAGCATCGATCATATTTTTGTCGAGCGAATCGGCAAGCGGAACAGGTACGCAAGCAAGAATGCCGCTCGTGCGACCAAGCGCCAAGTGGGCTTGCGTGTAGGCGCACAACTCTTCAACGTTTTCGACGCGAGCAGGGATGGGTAAGCCACTCGAGTGAACCGTGAAAGCGGGGAAGTCGTTGCAACCAACACCCACGACAGGCACACCGAGTGTTTCTAGATATTCGAGCGTGCGTGGCAAATCGAGAAATGATTTTGCACCTGCACAAACCGTGACCACTGGATGCGCTGCAAGTGCGCCTAAGTCGGCAGAAATGTCGCCGTGTAGATGTGAGTCGCGGTGCACACCGCCGATGCCACCAGTTGCAAACACACCGATACCTGCGCGGCTGGCAAGCAAGAGTGATGCAGAAACCGTTGTGGCACCAACCGACCAACGTTGAGCAATTGCAAGAGCGATCTCGCGCTCACCAACTTTTTTGGCCGGGCCAAGGATGCGTTCGTGCTCAGACTCGTTGATGCCAACGCGCGCAACACCATCGATGACGGCAGTGATTGCTGGGACTGCGCCGGCTTCGCGAATGGCGGCAATGCAATTGGTGAGAGCCTGTGCGTTAGCAGGAGACGGCAAACCAAGGTGTGAAAAAATGGTGGACTCAAGTGCAACGACGGCGCGATTGGAAGCAAGTGCATCGCGCACTTCGTCACTGACTTGAATAATCGAAGAATTCGTTTTCATCGTGCCTCCAGTGTGGCACCGGGCGAGCGCAATACTCGCGCAGCAATGAGGTTGCCATTCGTTATGGAGTCTTTGATATTGCGTGAAGTTGCATAGATGGGTAAAAAGCCTGCTGCGAATGCATCGCCTGCGCCAGTGGTGTCGACAATTTTGGCAACTGGTGGTATCGCAACTTCGGTAACAACACCTGCAGCAGTAATGGCCGTGACGGGCAGTGCACCACGCTTGATCACGGTGAGTTCGACACCTGGCATTGGGCGTGCAGAATCAATGTTGAGCAATGCAGCTTCGTCGTTGTTGCACAGAAATACGTCAGGTGCAATAGAGGCAATCAACTCGGAATAGCGACTGATGCCGTAATCGCGTAAGACCGAGGTTGATGATGCATCGATTGAGATCAGCGCACCAGATGCGCGAGCGGCACGGATGTATTGAATAGCAGTTGTGGCCAGTGGGTCATGAGCAAGTGAATACGTAGGTACGTGCACGATTGAAACACCGGCGAGATGTTGTGCATCAAAAACTGAAAGGTCTGATGCAACACCGCGGTCGGTGAGAAACGTGCGCTCGCCGTTGGGTTGAACAACGACAACGATCGATCCCGTGCGACCCCTGGCTTCTGTGCACACATCGACACCCGACCCTCGCAATGATGCGCACAATTGCTCGCCAAGATTGTCGTTGCCAACCTGACCAATAAATCGTGATGGTGTACCGGTCAGTGCGCCAAACATTGCAACATTGGCCGCGCTTCCACCACGGGTGCGCACAATGATCGAGTCGGTGTCACTACCAATATTCAGCTCATCATTGAGCCAGACAACTACATCTTCGATGAGGTCACCGATCGTGCACAGCACGGGCGAACCAGTGACGGCTTTAGACCGAGAGAAGGTCGCGCGCGCCGGTGTCGCTCGACGGGTGGCGCAACTTGCTCATTGCACGTGCCTCGATCTGGCGAATGCGCTCGCGAGTGAGGTTGAATGCTTCGCCAACTTCTTCGAGTGTGCGTGGCTCGCCACGGTCGAGACCGAAGCGCAATGCGAGAATTTCGCGCTCGCGCTGGTCGAGAGGTGCAAGCAGTCGTGAGATTTCTTCTGGCAACAAAGCCGTTGCAGCGACTTCAAATGGAGACTCTGCTGCGCGGTCTTCTACGACATCGCCCAGTTCGGCATCGCCGTCTTCACGCAATGGCTCAGACAACGAAAGCGGCTCGGCAGCAAAACGCAATGCCTCGGTCACTTTGTCTTCTGGCATCTCGACTTCTTTTGACAACTCGGCAAGAGTTGCTGGACGACCAAACTTGAGCTCGAGGCGTGAGCGTGCTTTTTGCAAACGTGCAAGCGTGTCGCCGGCATGAACCGGGAGGCGAATGGTGCGACCCGTGTTTGCGATACCGCGAGTGATGGCCTGACGGATCCACCACGTTGCGTATGTAGAGAATTTGAAACCCTTACGCCAGTCAAACTTTTCGACGGCGTGCATCAAACCCAAGTTGCCTTCTTGAATCAAGTCGAGAAGTGGCAAACCCGATGCCTGATATTTTTTGGCGATCGAAACAACGAGACGCAAGTTGGATTGCACGAACTGACGCTCGGCTTTTGTGCCATCGCGCTGATCTTTGCGCAACTCGCGGCGACGGTTTGGAGTGAGATTCTTGTCGCTCTTGTCGAGTTCGGCTGTTGCTTCTTTGCCGGTCTCGATGGCCTTGGCCAAACGAACTTCGTCGTCTTTTGTGAGGAGGGCGTACTGACCGATGTCGGTGAGATAGAGACGGACTAGGTCTTCTTCGTCACGATCGATACGGTCTTTGGCCACTACGACTCCTTATAGGCGGGAACGGGGTAACGATACCGACAGGGTCAAGCCCCACCACCTCAAAACCCGCAAAACTCTTGCCTGATTTGGGGTTTTGGGTGTGACCTGTTTGGCACCCTGATTCTGTAACAATGTCGTAATATCGGGGTATGGCAAATCCACTGTTAAACGAAAAAGCATTTACTAAAGCCGTTGAGCGCACCCCAGACCAAGCTGGTTGGGGCTCTGCCGAGGGCAAATCGACTTGGAATCCACCAATTTCGGATGGTCAAGTTTCTCCATATATTTCTGCCAAAGCACCTGGCCAAACCATGACAGCCAATGGCGCAATGTCGGCAACCTTGTTTTTGATGGTGCTGCTCGTTGCATCAGCCACCTACGGCTGGACAACGGTGCAACCACTTACCGTTGGCGGCGCGGTTTCGTTCCCAAGCTGGGCAATGATTGCACTGCTCGTTGGCCTTGGTTGTGCATTTGGTGTCATGTTTAAGCCACAAGCAGCACGCATTTTGGCTCCGGTATATGCGCTTGCCCAAGGCGCAGTAGTTGGTGCGATTTCCAAAGTGTTCAACCTGCAATACCCAGGCATTGTGTTGCAAGCGGTGGGAGCAACCATTGGCGTTTTCGTAGTCATGCTCGTGCTCTATCGCACTGGCATCTTGCGAGTGACCGACAAATTCCGTCGCATCATTGTGGGTGCAACGCTCGGCCTGATGGTGTTTTACCTATTCTCGTTTGTCGCGGGTTTCTTTGGAGCAAACCTGATTCCAACTGGATCAAGCACGATGAGCATTGGCTTCAGCGTGCTGGTTGCTGGTCTTGCCGCAATGAACTTGGCACTTGACTTTGACTTCATTGATAAAGCAGAAGCAGCTGGCGCACCAAAACACATGGAGTGGTTTGCCGCATTCGGCATCATGGTCACACTTGTGTGGCTGTATATGGAAATTTTGCGCTTGCTCGCAAAAATGCGCGACCGCTAAGCGCGGCGTGCAGTTGGGTTGTTATTGAGTAGATCTTGGCTCAATGGCGCACCCGTAATTTCATCTACAAAATACGTACCTGCGTCCAAGCGCTGCAGCGCT
>CANGZK010000061.1 GCA_947458565.1 Acidimicrobiaceae bacterium | reverse complement strand
TCTGCACAATTTCATCAGGAACGAGTTTTGAAGCAGCAGTTACTTGCTCGTGCGTGGCTGGCCACGTGAGCACTTCGCCGACCTTGTCGAGCAGGCTTTGAGGAACACCCGATGCCTTCATAATGTGCGGCTGCTGACCAAGGTATTGGGTAACCATCTCACGTGCCATGTTGAGAGCAGTCTGTCTGTCTTCATGCACACTGCAGACCACGAGTTGTGGCCTGTCAATGTCGGCAATCTTGCGTCCAGCTTTATCGGCGCCAGCAGTAAGAGCTTCGATTGCTTGCTTGTTGTAGTCAGGGGAGACCAAGTAATTGAGAACCACTCCGTCTGCAATTTCGCCGGTGAGTTCCATCATTTGCATACCGGTTGCACCGATATAAATCGGAACATCTTTGGCGCGACGTTCCTGATACACATAGTCCAATTCAATTCCATCAAATTTGACAAACTCACCATCAAACGTCACGTTTTCATTGTTTAAGAGCGCACGGACATTGAGAACAATTTCCCGCATTGCGCGTAAAGGTTTGGCGCGAGAGATACCGACTTTTTGAGCCAATGGGTCCCACCATGCACCTATACCAAGGATGACTCGACCTGGAGCAAGATCGTCGAGCGTCGAGAACGTGGCTGCTAGTCGTGCTGGATTTCGACTCCAGCAGTCGACAACTCCGGAGCCAACTTTGATGTTCTTTGTAACCGACGCAAAGGCCGCCATTGGCACCGTTGCTTCACGAACTAGGCGACTCTCTGCTTGCCACACCGCTTCGAATCCTTTGGATTCTGCGTATTGGGCATATTCCATGCCTTCGCGAATGTTGTGAGCATCTTGCAGGTAGATGGCTACTCGTGCTTTGCCAGTTGCTGGATTAATTGCTTGAGCTGGAAGTGTCATTACTGCAACCTTTCAAAAAGTCGTACTGATTGTTCGTGGGCCTTTGCCCGAATCTCGCTGAGATCAACTCGAGTCGGGTTTCCATCTTTCAACACAACTTCTCCATCAATGAGGACATCGATGACTCGAGTGCCGGGAGTAAAAGCAATATGCCATGGACTCTGTACTTGATCGTAATTACAGGTCACTGTGTCACGCTCTGCTTCGGGAAAAAAATGGTAGCCATTCTTCAACCATTGGTCAACGGTGTCTGGAGTTTCGGCAATATCAAATTCACGAAGTCTCGCGTAGGCCAAGCGAGATTCCTCGAGCATGTCCGCTCCGATTCCATCTGTTCCGAGCAATATCGTGTTTGACTTCGTCGTTGGTGCACCATAGCCAACATGATTATTCATATTTGATCGAGGGTTATGCACAAGTCGACCACGAAGAGCAGTATCAAGATGCACTCCGTGCACAAGCAACCAGTCATCAGTAGCTAAATCGGCGAGTCGAGTTGCTGCATGAGCGTCGTCAACACCTTCGGCAACATGAATATGAACCCCAACGTTAAGACGTTGTGCAAGTTCTGTCGCGGCTTTCAGGGTTTCGTCACTGCATGTAAAAGCCGCGTGAACACCGATCATGCCACGACCACCTTCATTGATGAATCGTTCACATTCCGCGAGCCCGCGTTGGGCTGCTTCTGTCATTTTTGAGAGCGGGGAAACTTTGGAGTGCATCTGACCCTTGTCATCCCAACGGTCGGTAATTCCGTAACAAGTATTCACCCGCACACCTACATCGCTACAAGCTTTGCTGATGATTGATAACGAACCTTCGATCATGTTCGGTGATTCATGGTGATCAATAATTGCCGTCGTGCCATTCATCAGCGCTTCGACTGCACCTAGAGCAGCCGACCAGTAAATCATGTCGGCATCAAGAGCAGCATCAAGTCGCCACCAGACTTGTTGCAACACTTCGATGAATTTTGTAGGAGTGTGCTGTGGCGCTGGCATGCCGCGGGCGAGCGAAGAATACAAATGATGATGCGCGCAGACGAGTCCGGGTGTTGTATTCGACACTTCGACTATTCTTCCGAGTCGTCCGTGGTGGACTTCAACATAGGCAAGGTTGTGTGCCATGTACCGTTGAGATCACGGAACGCAGCAGCAACTGCTCCAGCAGTAGGAACCAAACCAATTTCACCAACACCCTTAATGCCGTAGGGCGAATTCGGTTGTGGTGACTCAACCAAGATGACTTCGATTGCTGGCACATCCTTCGGTCGCAAAATCTTGAGCGACCGCAAAGTCATGTTTATGGGGAAGCCCGTTTCTGGATCGCTCGGGAAATCTTCTGAAAGTGCATATCCGAGACCCATGTGGACGCTGCCTTCAATCTGTCCCTCACACAGCTGTGGATTGACTGCCTTGCCAACATCGTGAGCAGCAACGACACGTTCAATCTTGTTGGTCTCGCGGTCCATGACCACCATCTGGGCCGCATATCCGAAAGTTGAGTGAATGATCGGATTCACCACATCTGGGTCGCCGAGCTTCGTGGTCCAATCAACTCGGTATTCGCCATAGTGGTCTACACCTACTGCACAATTTGTCGCCTTCGCGGTGTCGCATGCGTCTTTCACGGGACCAGCTCCCATCAGTGTTCCGCGCGAACCGGTGGTTTGACCTAGGCCTAATTCGCGAGTGGTATCCACAATCACGTCGATGAGATTGCCATCGATTCCGAGCTCATGAACCGCAACTTGCAGTGCGACAGTGTTGATGCCTTGACCCATTTCGGTCCAACCATGACGGACCTCAACGCGACCATCCTCTCTAAACCGAATGACAGCTCGGTTGATTTCTTTGAAACCATTGCCAAGTCCACTGTTTTTGAGACCAAGACCTAACCCAACTGCTTTGCCAGATGTTCGAGCGGCGTCATAAGCCGGCTTGATGGCTTTGAGGCACTCCGATGCGCCTAGGCACCCGTCATCCATAATTTGGCCAGGACCCCACACTTGACCTGGCATGATGACGTTCAGTTGGCGCATTGTCCAACCATCAATGCCTACTTTCTCGGCAAGGCGGTCGATAACACCTTCCATCGCAAACTGCGCTTGATTTGCGCCAAAGCCGCGGAAAGCACCACAGACGGGGTTGTTTGTGCGCACAGCAATTGCCTCTACATCAATGTTTGGAACGTGGTACGGACCACTTGCATGGCCGGCCATGCGTTCGAGAACTTTCATTCCAACGCTCGCGTATGCGCCCGAATCACCGATGGCTCGTACGTGCAAGGCCGTAAGTTTGCCCTGCTTGTCACACGAGGCCTTGTACTTCATCGTGATCGGATGCCGTTTAGCGTGCATCAAGAGGCTTTCTTCACGCGAGAGCGTGCACTTCACTGGTGTCTGCAACAGCCAAGCACTCAAAGCTGTATGGGCTTGGTTGCTCATGTCTTCTTTGCCACCGAACGCGCCACCATTTGTGATGAGTTCAACCGTTACCTTCGAATTGTCGAGGTTAAGCAATTTGGCGATGTCATTGCGGTCGTCCCAAATTCCTTGTCCGCCGGAATACACGTGCAGAGATTTTCCATCAGCAGCAGGAACTGCAACAGTGCTTTCTGGCTCTAGAAATGCATGTTCGATACGTTGAGTTACAAAGGTCTCTTCGACAACATATTCGCTCTCTTGTAGCGCAGCGGCAACGTCACCGCGCTCGTATCGACTTGTACTCAATACATTGTTGTCGGTTTTCCAAACTGCGATTTCCGAGTTTGCAAGAGCCGCAAGGGGATCAGTGATTGGTTTGTGAACGGTGTAGTCGATGGCAACATGTTGTGTCGCAGATCTCGCGTGTTCGCGTGTGTCTGCAATGACCACTGCCAACACGTCACCGGCATACGATGTGCGACCACCCAGCGGAATCATTACGGGCCAGTCCTTGTAAATGATCCCCACCATCAACTCGCCTGGAATATCCGCTGCAGTAAAGACTGCTCGCACACCTGGCATCGCTAAGGCGGCAGAAGTGTCGATTGCATTGATATCGGCACGGGTGTGTTGTGTGAATACCAGCGCAGCGTGCAACATGCCTGGGATTCGAATGTCGTCGATGTAGCCGCGGTCGCCAAGCGCAAGTGCTTCAGCTTCGTACTTCACAGTACGGCTACCAACGCCACCAGGCTGCACCATCACAGGAACTTCACCACGAGCGACCATTTCAATTGCGTCGAGAATTTTGACATACCCAGTGCAACGGCAGAGGTGAGCCCCGAGATGTTTCGCCATGTCTGTGCGTGAAAGATCAGCGCCCTTTTTATCCACTTGAGCTTTGGCGCGAACGACAATGCCGGGTATACAAAAGCCACATTGCAATCCTCCGCATGCAGCAAATGCTTGCGCATAGGTATTGCGTTCCTGTTCGGGTACGCCTTCCAAAGTGACCACGGTGGAACCAGCAACTTTCGTGAGTGGTGTTTGGCAGCTCACAACTGCTTTTCCGTTGACGAGCACTGTGCAGCAACCGCATTGACCAGAGGGGGAACACCCATCCTTGGGAGAGGTGATGTTCAATTCCTCGCGCAATGCAGCCAATAGATGCGGGTGATCTGAGCGCACCGTTACTGGTGTCTCATTGACGGTAAACGCAACCGAATCCACTCGGGATGCGTTCAAATCCATAGCAGTCATGGGTTTTACGCTACAGCATTTGCTTTACAAAATGTTAAGTAAAGCACCTGCTTTGGCGCGTCAGTCGAGAACGGATCCGCGTTGACCAGTGATGCGCCCATACACCTCTGGTCTGCGGTATTTGTCGAAATCAAAGAGTGTTTCTTTGTACTGCTTGCACCAATCAAGGTCGCATACGGCGTGAACCAACTCGTCTTGGAAGGTACTCGTTTTGGCAAGAATCTCACCCGATGGCGCAATGATGCTGGAATCACACAGTCCGAGGACGCCTTCTTCGATTCCGCCTTTAGCAACTCCCACCACGAAGGTGCCATTTTGGTAAGCACCACTTTGCATCACAAGAGCATTGTGAAAGCCCTGTAGGGCATCTTGTGATGGGTCCGGAACGTAATGCATCGGAGTGTTGTAACCGCACAGAATCATCTCAACACCTTGCAGGCCCATCACTCGGTAGGACTCGGGCCAGCGGCGGTCGTTGCAAATCATCATTCCGAGACGCCCACCAAATGCCTTCCACACCCCGAAACCCTCGAGGCTTGGAGTGAAGTAGTAGCGCTCTGCGTGTTGGAATGGTCGGTCAGGTTCGTGTGTTGCATGACCAGGAATATGCACTTTGCGATACTTTGCAACTACCGATCCATCACGCTCAACTAAAATTTGAGTATTGAAGCGCTCACCATTCGGCGTGAGTTCGGCATAACCGAGACAAAAACCGATGCCCAAGCGCTTAGCTTCATCAAAGAGTGGAAGAGTAACGGCTGAAGGCATCTCGGTTTCATACCAGTGATCGGCTTCAGAAATGTTCTCGACGAACCAACGCGGGAAAAATGTAGTAAGAGCAAGTTCAGGAAAAACAACCAGTTCACATTTTGCTGATTTTGCCTGGTGTAAAAGGTCAATTAAACGTTTGACAACCGACACACGGTCGTCTTCCTTTTGGATTGGTCCAAGTTGCGCTGCACCAACATTGATCATCCTGCTCATGGATTCAATACTTTCACACTCTGTCGAATTCGGTAGTGCATAGCGCAAGCATCGATTGCAGCAAGATATTGGCACCTGCGACTAGGTCGTCGGTGTCTGTGTGTTCTGCGGCATTATGACTGACGCCATTGACGCTGGGTACAAAAATCATTGCAGCAGGGCATACTCGTGCCAGCATTTGCGCGTCATGACCTGCGCCCGATGGCATGCGCTGTGTGGTGTTATCGAGACTGATAGAAATCTTTTCAATAACATCGATCACGCGATTGTCGAACTCGACTGGTTCGAAGCGGGCAAGCTTTTTGGTGGTAATGCTGACGCCTTCAGAGGATGCAACTTCCTTCAGAAACTCTGAAACTTCCTGCTCTGCACGTTGTAACAAAGCCTCGTCGGTGTTGCGAATATCTAACGTCATCGTGACTCGGGCAGCTACAACGTTGATCAAGTTAGGAAAGACATCGACTTTGCCAACTGTGCAAACTTGATGCGCACCGTAGCTTGCGCTTAACTTCCGAAGAAATACAGCTATTTCTGCCGCAACATAGGTTGGATCGTGGCGCAAAGACATGGGAGTTGTTCCGGCATGGTTCGACTGACCAACAATTGTCACTTCTTGCCAAGAGATACCCTGCACGCCGGTAACTGCTCCAATGCGAACATTGTTTGCCTCAAGTAGTGGTCCCTGTTCGATGTGCAGCTCAACGAATGCGTGTGGCACCAACCCAGGACATGGAGCTGATCCTGCATAGCCAATGCGCACAAGTTCATCGCCAAGCCGTGGTCCATCAATGGCGTTGATGTCGAGTGCCTCTTCTGTTGTCATGCCGCCGACATATACGAGTGAGCCAAGCATGTCTGGAGCAAATCGCGCTCCTTCTTCATCGGTGAAAACAGCAACTGCTAATGGACGACTCGGCGTAAATCCGTTCTTTTGGCATGTTTCAACTACTTCCAAACCTGCAATTACTCCGTAGTTGCCGTCAAACTTGCCACCGGTTCGAACGGTGTCAATGTGGCTACCGGTCATAACTGGCGAACCGCTTCCGACATTCCAGATCGCGATGATATTGCCAACCGCGTCGATCGAAACATCCATGTCAAGGTCGCGCATCCATGAGACAACTAGATCGCGCCCATGCTTATCTTCATCGGTGAGGGCAAGCCGACAGTTGCCACCTCCAGCGATGGGAGAGATATCCGCCAAGCCCATGATGCGGTCCATCAATCGTGAAGCATCTATGCGCAATGCCTCTGAACGGGAAGAAGTTGTAGGGCCTGCACTCATGGTTCACAGTGTAGAGATTTGACGGCGCTAAATGTAAGAATGAACTGATG